>NZ_DCOI01000037.1:0-136520 GCF_002322895.1 Empedobacter sp. UBA1574
ACAGTTTTTGGTACAGTGTCATAAAAAGTCTTAAAAAAGAATAAAATTTTCTTAAAATTTTAGAAGTCTAAACCAAAAAAGGCCATTCATTTATTGAGAACAGCCTTTTTGTTAATTATTAATTAAGAATTAAATCTTTGCGATGTGCTGAACTAAATCAACTACTTTGTTAGAGTAACCAATTTCGTTGTCATACCAAGCAACTAACTTAACGAAAGTAGGGTTTAGCATGATACCAGCTTCTGCATCGAAAATAGATGTTCTTGTATCACCTACGAAATCTTGAGAAACAACAGCATCTTCTGTGTATCCTACAATTCCTTTCAAATCTCCTTCAGCAGCTTCGCACATTACTTTTTTGATTTCGTCGTAGTTTGTTTCTTTTGCTAATTTAACTGTTAAATCAACTACAGAGACATCAACAGTTGGTACACGGAAAGACATTCCTGTTAATTTTCCGTTCAATTCTGGAATTACTTTTCCAACTGCTTTCGCAGCTCCAGTAGATGAAGGAATGATGTTTACCATTGCACTACGTCCACCTCTCCAATCTTTCATTGATGGTCCGTCAACTGTTTTCTGAGTTGCAGTAGTTGCGTGAACTGTTGTCATTAAAGCTTCCACAATTCCGAAATTTTCGTGAATTACTTTTGCTAATGGTGCTAAACAGTTTGTTGTACAAGAAGCATTAGAAACGATTGTGTCTTCTGCTGTTACAGATTCGTGGTTAACACCCATTACAAACATAGGGGTATCATCTTTAGAAGGACCTGTTAAAACAACTTTTTTTGCTCCAGCTTCAATGTGTTTTCCTGCAGTTTCTTTTGTTAAGAATAAACCTGTTGCTTCGATTACGATATCAGCTCCAACTTCGTCCCATTTCAAGTTCGCTGGGTCTCTTTCAGCTGTAACGCGAATTGTTTGTCCATTAACAATTAAGTTTCCGTTTTCTACTTTAACTTCTCCGTTAAATTTTCCGTGAACTGAATCATACTTTAGCATATAAGCTAAATAATCAACGTCTACTAAATCGTTAATACCTACGATTTCAATATCGTTTCTCTCAATAGCAACCCCGAAAACAAGGCTACCAATTCTTCCGAATCCGTTGATTCCAATTTTAATTTTTGACATAGTATATATAATTTCCCTTTATATTAAATGTTTAAATCGCTAAAATATTAGCTACTTTGATTAACTCTTCGTCAATCTCATTGTGTTTTTTGATGGCTTCATCTATCGCTGTAAATACAACTTTATTAGAGCGAATACCAGCCATAAGATTTGTTTTACCTTCTAGTAAACCTTCGACAGCAGCAATTCCTAAACGACTTGCTAAAACACGATCGTGACAAGATGGAGAACCACCACGCTGTATGTGTCCTAAAACTGTTACACGAATATCATATTCTGGATGACGATTTTGTACTTGTTTTGCTAATTCAAAAACTCCACCTAATTTTTCACCCTCTGCAACTACAACGATGCTTGATTTTTTTCCAGATTTTTCTGAACGTTCTAAAGAAGAACATAATTCTTCGACACTATCACGTTGTTCTGGAATCAAAATATCTTGTGCACCTGAAGCAATTCCACTATTTAAAGCAATAAAACCTGCATCGCGTCCCATTACTTCCACAAAAAATACACGATCATGTGATGTAGCAGTATCTCTTAATTTATCAATTGCATCAATTACAGTATTCAAAGCTGTATCGTACCCAATTGTAAAATCTGTTCCGAAAATATCATTGTCAATTGTTCCTGGAATTCCAATAAATGGAACACCAAACTCTTGATGAAAGATATTTGCTCCAGTAAAAGAACCATCTCCACCAATTACAACTAAAGCATCAATGTTATTTTGTTTTAGATGATTGTATGCTTTTTGACGACCTTCTGTAGTTTTGAATTCTAAAGAACGAGCAGTTTTAAGAATTGTACCACCTTGATTGATAATATTTTTCACTGAACGAGGTCCAAGTTCAATCATATCATTGTTAATCAAACCTTCGTAACCTTGACGAATCCCTACTGATTTGATATCGTAGTACTTACATGCTCTTACAACGGCACGTAAGGCCGCATTCATTCCAGGCGCATCACCTCCAGAGGTTAATACACCAATTCTTTTTATATTGTTTCCCACGTTTTTCCCTTTATTAAATCAAATATAATAAAAAATCAGAATATTATTATAATTGGTAGTATGAAAGATAAATTAATCTTCGTCGACAGGTTTTAACGTTCCGTCTGCAAAATCTCGTTGAAGAATAACCGCAATATACAAATCTTCTCGTGTTCGCTTCGGATCATAAGTTTGTTTTAGATCAATATTAAACGCGCCACTTGCTGCTTGATAAAGAAAAGCATTCAATCCGCCACGTAATTCTTTTATAATATCGTATGTTGTTTTATTTGTTTCTTTATAGATTAATTTAGTAAGAATTTGTCCACGAGAACTTGACATATTTTTTAATTGATTCTCAAATTGATCAGCCAAATCCTTTTGGCGAGATTTAATAAAACGTGTTTTGTCTCGTCTTTTATCCATTGTTTGAATGGTGTCTGATACATAATTATATTCTCTAACAGCAGTTCTTACATACGGCCAAACATCGCGAACACGCTTTCTTAGCCATAAATAATATTTTTTTTCTAAATCAGTTTTTAAATGAACCGAATAACTATTCATTTCATTAAGATGTATTGTGTCTAAAGGATTAAACGCAAATTCATCTAAATTAATTGAATCATTTTTAATTTCTTGTGCAGGATTTTTTCCACCTAAATCTAACCCAAAAATTTGAGCATTAACATTAGATAATCCAACAAAAGTAAGTAGTAAAGTTATATGATAGATATAAAATTTCATATCAGAATTAGTTCAAAAATTGTTCCTAAAATTAGTACATTTGTTAGATAAATAAACTAAAATGAGTACAAATAATTTGTTTGATCAACAATCTTTGGATTTTTTGACAAAATATTTAAATACAGCTTCACCTACAGGTTTTGAAAGTGAAGGACAAAAAGTTTGGATGGATTATATCAAACCATATGTAGATGAAGTAAAAACAGATAATTACGGTTCTGCTTATGGTATAATAAATCCTGAAGCGAAGTATAAAGTTGTGATTGAAGCCCATGCTGATGAGATTTCTTGGTTTGTGAATTATATTTCTGATGATGGATTGATTTATGTGATTCGTAATGGAGGATCAGATCATATGATAGCACCTTCTAAAGTGGTTAATATTCATACCAAAAAAGGAATTGTAAAAGGAGTTTTTGGTTGGCCAGCAATTCATTTGCGTCAAGCAGGAAAAGATGAAGCGCCAACTCCAGATAAAATTTGGATTGATACAGGTTGTACATCGAAAGAAGAAGTTCTTGAACTTGGAATTCACGTTGGTTGTGTGATTACTTATCCTGATGAATTTTTTACATTGAACGATCGTTATTTTGTTTGTCGTGCAATAGACAATAGAATGGGAGGGTTTATGATTGCTGAGGTTGCGCGTAAATTGGCAGAAAATAAAGATCAATTAGATTTTGGTTTATACGTTGTAAATGCGGTTCAGGAAGAAGTAGGGTTGCGTGGCGCGGAAATGATTACGCAAACAATCAAACCAAATGTTGCGATTATTACTGATGTTACACATGATACAACGACACCAATGATTACAAAATCGAAAGAAGGTGAGCAAAAATGTGGTGATGGCCCAGTTGTTTATTATGCGCCTGCTGTGCAAAATAATGTACGCGAATTAATTATTGATGCAGCTGAGAAAAACAATATTCCTTTTCAGCGTGCTGCAAGTTCTCGTGTAACAGGAACGGATACAGACGCTTTTGCATATAGTAATGGTGGTGTACCTTCAGCTTTAATTTCGTTGCCTTTGCGTTATATGCACACAACTGTAGAAATGGTTCATCAAGCTGATGTAAAAAATGTCATCGAGTTGATTTACGAATCAGTGAAAACAATTAAAAACGAACAAAGTTTTAAATATCATACTGTTTAAATTATAAAGTGATTAAAAAATATAAAGGCTGTCGTGAGACAGCCTTTGTTGCTATTTTGTGCTTCGATCTACTTCAAAAATTTCTATAATTGAATTTAAATTTAGCTAAATTTATTCAGAAAATCATTATTCAATCAAATATTAGAATAAATCTTTAGAGAATGATTATTTTTATACTTTAAAAGAAATAAGATGAAAATTGAATTAAATAGAGTAAATCAGGCTTCTCACTATGAAGCGACTGCGTCAAGTTCTTCGGTAAAAGTAAATATTGATGGACCTGAATCGATTGGAGGAGAAGGAAAAGGAGTTCGCCCAATGGAGTTGGTTTTGATTGCTTTGGGAAGTTGTAGTGTTTTTGATTTGAATGAAATTTTGAAGAAACAACGCCAAGAAATTGAAGATATTAAAGTTGAGGTTGAAGGTCAGCGTCGAGATGAAATTCCAAATATTTTTACAAATATTCATATCAAATTTTTCTTAAAAGGAAATATTGATTTAGATAAAGCAAATAAGGCTGCTGAATTAGCGGTTAAGAAGTATTGTAGTGTACATGATATGCTTGCAAATGGAGGAATTGATATCACTTACGAGATAAATGTAAATTAAATTGATAACAAAAAAAAGGTCTTTCGAACGAAAGACCTTTTTTTAATACATACATTTTCAATTAAGCTTCAACAATAGTTAAAGCTTCTTGAAAGATACTAACTTGCGCTAATACTTTATTTTTTAATTCTTCATTTACAATTTCGTTATTTTGGAAATTATCGTTGAAAGATGGGAAAGTTGTGCTTGCTACAATTTCTCCGCTTGCAAACATTCCAAAATATTTTGTTGCAACTTCCATTACATTTCCTCCACCATAAGCACCTGGAGATGTACTTAATAACAACAATTTTTTATCTTTCAAATATGGCATTTCGATACGAGAAACCCAATCCAAAATATTTTTTAATGCAACAGAAAAGTTTCCATTATGTTCTGCCAAAGAAATTACAACACCTTCTGCATCTTTGATTTTATTGTAAAAATCCTGCGCTTCTTGTGGAAATCCATTTTCTAATTGACGGTCAATAGAATAGATAGGCATCTCGAAATCATTGATGTCAACTAAATCGATTTCTGCATTTTCGATTTGATTTAAAGTATAATTTAATAATTCTTTATTGATTGATTTTTTGCTGTTACTACCAGCGAAAGCTAAAATTTTCATATTCTTATTGAGTATTTTCATTTTTGATGAAGCAAAGTTATTGCAAGCAACCATAAATTTTATTGACCTATGTTAGGAAAAGATAAAAACTTATATTTTTTTTCTAAATTCATCAATTTTAAGAATCAATTCTCTGTTTAATTCTTCATTAGTGATTTTATCTTCTGCAAAATTTTCGTTGAATTTAGGCAAAGAGAAATCGACTAAAATGTCACCTCCCAATTTTGTAATTAATTTAGAACCTATTTCTAAAGAGTTTTTAGCTCCATAACCACCAGGAGATGTACTCATAACGAAGACCTTTTTTCCTTCAAGAAATTTATAATTAATTCTTGAGCACCAATCCATATAGCTTTTAAAAACTGCTGTAATGCAAGCATTATGTTCTGCTAATGAAATAAGTAAAATATCAGAATCAACAAGTTTTTGATAAAATCGTTTTACTTCATCAGAAAAACCTTGTTCTTTTTCTATATCAATATCAAAAGTAGGAATATCAAAGTCATCTAAATCTAAAATCTCAATTTGATCTTTGTTTAATAAAGAAGAAGCATAAGTTACGAGTTGTTTATTGATAGAAGTAGAGCTGTTACTTCCGGCAAAAGCTTTAATAATCATAGTTTTTATCTTAAGTTATTGTTTTTTTGTGTGTAATAATTGCGCATATTCTGTTGGTCGAATTCCTGAAACTTTCTGAAAAATATTACTGAAAGATGACAACGAATTATAACCAACTAACATTGCGATTTCGTACATATTGTATTTATTTTCAGCAATCAATTCCAATGATTTTGTGATACGTAATGCGCGTAAAAATCGAACATAATTAATTCCCATATTATCTTTGAATTTTCGAGATAATGTTCGCGTGCTCAAACCAAATTGTTGCGCAACTTCATCTATTGTATAGTTTTTCTCGATATTTTTCATCAGAAATCGAGCAATATCAATCAGTTTCTGATCTTTTGGAAATGGATGCTGAATAAAAGCAGGTAATTTGTTCGATTCCATTTCGGGTAGAATAGATCGTATGGCTTTTACAAAATCATATTTTGCAGGATCTTTTTCCGAAATTGATCCACTCCAATTTTTGGTGTACAAAATCATTTCCCTTAACAACTCATTCGTGTAATAAATATTTGTAATCGAATAAAAATCGTTTTCTTCTTTTTCGGTCTTGAAATAAAAGTTATACAAATCGCCTGTTTTACTATTCGTTAAGATAGAATGTGGCGTATTTGCAGGAATCCACATAAAACAACGCGCAGGCAAATACCAATGTTTGTCGTTTACAAAAACATGTACAATTCCGCCTTCTGCATATAATAATTGTGCTTTTTTGTGTTCATGTACGCGCGTTCCTATCGTATCTAAATGTGCATGTTGTATGTAAAAATGGACTTTAGATTTGTCAACTTCGTTAAAAAAAAACTGATCAAACAACATTGTTTTATACTTTTATAAAGTGAAATATTTTTGCTTTTGCAAATTACTTTATTTTGGCGTAAATGAGCAAATTATTTTCTTTTTTTATCAAGAGGGTAAAGGTGTTTTGAATGTAACTTTGCATCACTAAAAATCAATAACAGACTTATAAATAATACAAAATGATATTTAAATTCGTTAAATATCAGTTGCTTACATTGTTGTTAATGCTGAGTGGGTTGAGTTATGCTCAAAATGAAATAGACTATAACCAACTGAAATTAAGCAAAGCAATTGAAATTGGACTTCAAAATAATAAAAAATTACAAATTAGCGCTTTAAAAACTAATATTGCTGAATTAAAAGAGAAAGATCTTAAAAATGAGAAATTGCCAGATGTAGACTTTCATACTGGTTTTCATGTTTTGAGTAATTTACGCCAATATGAAGACGGTTTTCTAAAACCTTCTACAAAATATGCTGTTCCTCGAGTGAAATACGATTTTACACTTTCGGCAGAAATTCCAATTTATTTAGGTGGTAAATTAAAAAATGATGAGAAAAAATCTGAAATAGAAACTAATATTTCGAAACTGCAAGTTCGAAAAGATGAACGAGAATTGAGAATGCAAATCATCACAGCTTATTTACAAGCGTTGCATTTGCAAGAACAACAAAAGTTAATTTCAGATAAAATGAGAGAAGATTCGGTTGTGATTAAACAAACAGAATCCTTGAAAAAAAATGGTTTGGTAACCTACAACGAAGTCTTGAGAACAGAATTGCAATTGTCAAATCATAAAATGTCTTTTACAGAATTGGCGAATGAAATTTCGATTATTGAACATCAAATCAAAACAATTTTAGCCTTACCAGAAAATCAAGAAATGCATATTGACACCAATGATTTGTTTACAAATGAAGAGCATTTGGGTTTGGTTGATGAAATGATTTTGGAAGCAATAGATCAAAGTGAAAGCTTGAAAATTGCGAAAGATGATTTGAATTTGAAAGAAATTGATAAGAAAATTACCAAAGCTAATACATTACCAAAAATAACTGCTGGAGCGGAATATGGATATAATTATCCAAACTTTATGTTTTTTCCACCAGAAGAATATTTGTACAGATTTGGTTCTGTTGGTGTAAATGTTTCGATTCCGTTGAGTAATTTTTTCAAGAATAAACAAAAAATGCAAATCGCAGATCGTAACATTTCAATTGCAAAATTAGAAATAGAAGAGAAAGAAGAACAAATTCGACATGATGTTTTTGCAGCGAATAAACGATTAGAAGAATCGATCGATAAAATAAAAATTGCGGAAGATGCAATTGGTCAAGCCAAAGAAAATTATCGAATTGTTAGAACAAAATATGTCAACAAATTGAGTTTGATTACAGAACTTATCGATGCGGATAACGCTTATTTAGAAGCTCAATCGAATTTGATTTCATTGCAAATTAACAAACAATTAAAATACTATCAATTACAATACATTTTAGGAAACTTATAAAAATGGGAAAACAACAGACAAAAGGAGAAAAACGAATGAATAGAACGCTTTCTGCGATTGCTTGGATTTTTATTATCATAGGAATCACTGCAGTAGCTTGGTTTTATTTCTTTTCGAGTTCACATGTCAATACAAATGACGCGCAAGTGCGACAATATATTACGCCAGTTTCGAGTAAAGTTTCTGGTTTTATCAAAAAAGTAAATTTCGAAGAAAATCAATTTGTACACAAAGGTGATACGCTTGTTGTGATTGACAATAGAGAATTTCAGAACCAGATTGATATTGCAGAAGCAAATTTAGAATCGACTTCGCAATCTGTTTTAACATATGAAAAAGCGGTAGATACAAAATCAAGTGATGTTAATATTGTTAATGCAAATATAGAAGCTGCTAAAATAGAGGTTTGGAGAACTGAAAAAGATTATAATCGTTTCAAAAATTTAGTGCAAGAAGATGCTGCAACCGTGCAACAGTTTGAAGAAGTTGAAGCGAAATATAAACAAGCAAAAGCAAGTTTGAGTGCTTTGGAACAACAACGTAATGCCGTGAATGTTAGTGCGTCTGCAGAACAAACAAAAGTTGCGCCTGCAAAAACTCAAATTTTACAACGAAAAGCCCAATTGAACGATGCTAAACTTATTCTCTCATATACCTATGTTGTAGCACCTTACGATGGTTGGGTTGGAACAAAAAATATACAAGAAGGTCAGTTAATAAAAGAAGGGCAGGCCTTGGTGCAAGTAGTTTCGAAAGAGAAATGGATTGTTGCAAATTTTAAAGAAACGCAAATTGGAGAAATCGATTTGGATCAACCAGTTATTATAAAAGCTGATGCCTACAAATACATTGAGTTTGAAGGAAAAATTGAATCACTTTCGCCAGCTTCTGGGTCTGAGTTTGCTTTGATTAAACCTGATAATGCTACAGGAAACTTCGTGAAAATTGAACAACGTTTTCCTGTAAAAATAATTCTGAAAGAGTCTAAAAACAACGAAAAATTACGTACCGGAATGAATGTAAATGTTTCCGCAGAAAAAGTAAATTAAATAAATGTCACAACAAAATTCAATATTTAATAAATGGGTTCCGCAAAAATTGGTTGTGCCAATTTTTATCCTTGCGCTATTTCCACACTTGATGATTTTGACTATATTCAACATGAATAGTACGTTTACAGCATCATTTTTGGATTTGGAGGTCGACGATTTGCAGTTCCTTTTTTCGATGGCGTATGCCACTATTGTTTGTGGCTTATTTATTCACGTTCGATTTTTTCACTTTTTCAATATCAGAAGTTATTTGCTAACAATGACCATGCTTAACATTTTGGTATTGTTTGGAATGACATTAACGACAAATACAGAATTGATTTTGATTCTGCGTTTTATTCAAGGACCTTTATCGCTTTTCGAAGGTTGTATTTTGTTGCCAATCATTATGTCGAATATTAAAAGTGAACATTCAAAATTGATTGCTTATTCGTTTTTGTATGGCGTAATGTTAACAGGTGATAAATTTACGACTTCTATCGTGAAGTTTGCGATTGAGAATTATAACCACAATATGATGGTGTATACGATTATGAGTTTTCATGTTGTAGCATTAATTATTTATGTATTTTTCTTTAATCACAACAGAATGTTTCCTAAAAAACCATTGTATCAATTAAATTTAGGAGGAATTTTCTTGATGATTATTTCCCTAATTTCTGGCGCGTTTTTCTTGATTTATGGGAAAAAATATTATTGGTTCGAATCGCCAATTATTATCACAGCATTTGCATCAACACTCGTTTTTAGTGGCTTATTTTTATTGCATCAAAAAACAGCCAAACGACCTTTGTTTCATTTTGAGATTTTCAGATCAGAACGTGTCATTTTAGGAATATTAATGTTTTTTGTTTTCTATACTTTGCGTGCTGGGATGAGCAATATTTACCAAGTCATGTCAACAGTTTGGAAATGGCAATGGGAATATGTGTTGCAGATTCAATATTTTAATGTAGCAGGTTCCATCATTGGTATTGTATTTTCATTTTTCATGGTTAAAAATAAAGTTGATTTTAGAAAAATATTTTTTCTTGGATTTGTACTTTTAGCCATGAGCATGTTGTGGTTTAGTTACTTGTTTTATCCAGATACAAAAGTCGAGGCAGTAGCGCCAACGCTGATATTAGAAGGAATTGCGCAAGGTGTTATTTTTACGCCATTAGTGTTGTATATTACAGGTTCTGTACATCCTTCTATTACTGGTAGTGCGGCGCAAGCAGGTACGGCGATTCGTTTTTGGACGACAACAATTGGTTTTTCGCTGATGCAAAATGCAATTTTATACTTGACGACTAAACATCAATTTTTGATGACCAAAAATTTAGACAAAACGAGTCCGATTTTCCAACAACAATGGAATAGTTTGTTCAATAAAAATATTGCGAGTCATCTTCCAAACGAAGCAGAAAGTATTACTGCCGCAGCTTTAAAAGCAAAATTGTATAACCAAGCTTTGTTGGTTAGTAATATAGAGATTTTCCGAACATTGTTTGTTGTGGGAATTATCGCTGCGATTTTTGTAATTCTTTATCAACCGATAAAAAATAGACTTTTACATCGTTAAAATAATTTTTATATATTACTTTTTTATTTAATTGGCGTATTTGATTTAATAGAATCAAGTACGTTTTTTTTTATGACAAATTTTTTAAAATGAATATTTTATCAAAATTATCCTGTAGAAAGGTCATATTTTAAAGTTTTTTAAATTTATAAATGGCTTAAATGAACAAATTTTATTCTCAAATAATCAACTTGTTTTTATGCGCTAGCACTTACTTTTGCCATCAAAATAAATCAAACGAAAAATGATTAATTGTTTTAATAAATGTTAGTTGTATTTTATTGATTTTAAATTTGTTATATTTTTATAAAATGAATCATCGTATTTTAACGATTTATTATTCAGAATCACATTTTAGCCTTTTGACTTTTCTCAGGCAGCTTCCTTTTTTTACTTTTTAGGTAAGATAATCACGAAATCAATAAAATATTTTTAATTAGACAAACTTTCGAATGAATGTTTTGAACTTGATTGTAAAATTGAATAAATAACTCAATGCACAATCAACATCCCATTTTCAAGAAATGGATACCAGAAAAATTGGTGCTTCCAATTCTCATTGCCGCGTTGATTCCGCATGTGATGATTCTCTCACTTTTCAATATGAATAGTACATTTACAGCTTCATTTCTAGATGTTGATGTAGACGATTTACAATTCATTTTTTCTTTGGCTTACGCCACAATTGTTTGTGGACTTTTTATTAACGAACGGCTTTTTCAGTTCTTTAATATTCGCTCTTATTTATTGTTTATGACTATTATCAATATTATATTAATGTTAATAATTTCGTTGACAACAAATACGCAATTGATTTATTTACTTCGTGTGATACAAGGAACAACATCTTATCTCGAAGGATGTATTATTGTTCCGCTAATTATGTCGCGTATAAAAGGCGAATATGGACGATTATTAGGAAATACGTTTTTGTATGGATTTATGATGACGGCTGATAAATATACAACCTCTATTGTAAAATTTGCCATCGAAAATTATAATTTCAATATGGTGATTTATACTGTCATCTTTTTTCATGTTTTATTGTTATTGATTTATGTTTTTCTCTTTAGTCATGGTAGATTGTATCCCAAAAAACCATTGTATCAGTTAAATTTGGCGGGTTATTTTTTGATGATGATGTCATTAATAGCAGGAGCTTTTTTATTGATTTATGGTAAAAGATATTATTGGTTCGAATCGCTTTATATCGTTATTGCGTTTGCTGCAATGTTTATTTTCTCAGGCTTATTTATTTTGCAACAATTAACGTCTAAAAAACCAATTTTCCATTTCGAGATTCTTCGTTCCGAAAGAGTTATTGTAGGTATGTTGTTGTTTTTTACATTTTATATTTTCAAATCGAGTATGAGTAACATTTATCAAGTGATGAATGTTGTTTGGAAATGGAATTGGGAGTTTGTTTTGCAAATACAATATTATAATTGTGCCGGAATTTATATTGGAGCATTGTTTGCTTATTACATCATAACACAATTTCAAACGCAATATAAGTATGTGTTTTTTGGAGGTTTTTTTTGTTTAACGTTTGCTATGTTGTGGTTTAGTTACATTTTGGTTCCAGATACTCGTCCGAATGCAGTTATTCCGCCATTGTTGATGGAAGGAATGGGAAAAGGAATGTTGTTTGCGCCAATTTTGCAATATATGGTATGTTCTGTACATGCTAATTTTTCTATGAATACCATGCAAGCAGCAGTTGCAATGCGTTATTGGTCGTCAACAATTAGTTTTTCGATTATGCAAAATGCAATTCTTTTCTTGACGACTAAACATCAATTTTTGATGACGAAAAATTTAGATATTACCAATACAATTTTTCAAGAACAATGGAATAATCTATTCAATAAACACGATACAACTCATTTAGTAAATGAGTCTATCAGTTTGACAGCAAGCAATCTAAAATCTCAATTGTATAATCAAGCTTTGTTGATCGCAGATATTCAAATTTTTAGAACCTTATTTTATTTCGGAATTGTAATGATGGTTTTTATTATGATTTATAATCCAATCAAAGGAATTTTACATCTTAGGAAAAAGAGAAAAGAAACTCATTGATTCGCTTTTTTTCTGGTATTGATTTCTGCATTTATTTTCGCTAAACCTGTTATAAGAGGAATAAAAGTTACAGAACATGATAATAAAATAACGAATGTTACATTGATATCATATTTGTTTGTCATCTTCAGAATTAATAAAACGATTGCAATGAGTAATAAAGGAATTTGAATGCTAAGATTAAGTTTATTAACTTTTTTTCTTTTTTCATTTAATTCTTCTAATGTTAATTCGCTCAAAGGTTTTTCTTTGTTCATCTTAATTATTTTATTAAAGATAGTAAAATCAAATTAAAAAATAGATTCAACAAAAAAGCTAACCAATTCGGTTAGCTTTTTAATTTTTTTCTAAAAAATTTTTAATCCCTTTTATATTTTTCTTTGTAAGTGTCAAATGCTTGCATCAAATTTTCTTCAATAGCTTTTGGCATTCTGCGCGTCGCTTCAAATTCATTTGATGAAAGTGATTTGAATTCTGAAAGTGTTGGTATTAATTCAATCGAATTAACTAACATTTCAATTTCTGTTTCATATTGACGATTAGCCAAAGAATGAAACGTATCATTCCCGTAAACAGGAACATATTGTTGTTCAATCAAAAAGCCAGCATCGGCTTCTGTGTCTACAAAATGAGTTGTAACACCAATTTCGACTCCTTTTGTGATTGCCCATTTTAATGAATCTAAACCTCTTGTCAAAGGTAAAAAACCTGGGTGTGTATTGATAATTTTATGATTGTCAACCAACTCATCTGGTAATAATCCCGCACCTGCAATAATTACATATTCAGCTTTATAATCGTTTAATTGATTATTCAACGTTTCAGCAGTTGTCAAATCGAAATTATAACCAAAATTATTACAGTAATCATCTAAATTTACTTGAATCGCTTTACTTGGACGATGTTGATAAATTGGTTTGAACGGATTTTCTCTTTGTACAAAAGGCAAAGCAAATATTTTTACATTTTGATAACCTTTAGCTTTTAATCCGTGCAAAACATCTTGTGTTTTGCGATGAGGAGTATTGTAAGAAATTACCGCTATTTTTGGTTGAGCTGCCATGCTTATTTAATCAAATATTTTTTGTGATAATCAACAACATTATCAATTGGTTTTCTAATAATATGACCAACTGTTAAGTGATATTCTGCCGCAACTGAACGAATAACATCTTCGTAAATATGAGCAATTGAACCAATAAAATTTAATTCAGAATGACGAGCTTCTTCGTAAGGCATAATTTGATATTCGATAAAAGAAGACATCGCATCATAAATAATTTTCTGAATAAATGGATCATTTTTATGTTCAACAACAAATTTATTGAAAGAAGCTAAATATGTATTTGCAAATTTATTTTGGTACACATTTTTATTTAACTCATCTACAGATAATTTATAATAATCATCAAAAGCTTTTGCTAAATGTGGAGGCATTTTTTTTGTATAAAAAGCGCGTAATACACGTTTTCCTAAGTCATTTCCAGAACCTTCGTCTCCTAAGATATAAGCTAAAGATTTTGTTTCTTCACGCATTGTTGTTCCATCGAAATAACAAGAGTTAGAACCTGTTCCTAAGATACAGACCATTGCAGGTTTTCCCATGTAAGTGGCATAACAAGCGGCTAATAAATCATGGTCTATTACAAATTCAGCATTTGTAAAGAAGTTTTGTAAACCTTCTTTAACAACAGCATGCATTGTTTCGCTGGAAGTTCCAGCACCATAAAAAAAGATTTTTGCGAAATCATTTGCAACAGGTGCAAAATCTTCATTTTTTTGTAATTCAGTCGTAATATCTTCTGCTGTTACAAAATACGGATTAAATCCAATTGTACTTGTTCTAAAAACTTCATTAAGGTCGCTATCTAAAATTACCCAATCCGTTTTAGTAGATCCACTATCTGCTATTGCAATCATTTTTTTGTTTTGATATAATTGAAGAGTGCTAAAATAGTATTCTTTTAACAATGCACATAAAAAAACGCCCGAAATTTCGGACGTTTTCAAATTTTTTTTTTAGTGATCATGGTCGTAATCTTCACCTACAACGATTTCGATAAAAGATTGCGTTTGATTTCCAGCGCGATCAATTAAGAATAATCCTAAGTGATAATGTCCTTCCGTAATTCCTTCTGTAGGAATATTTACTTTATGACTTAATGTGTGCTCAGTTTTTCCTGCTGGAATAGCTTCTTCTGCATCATACGTCCAATTAACATTTGCTGTTCTGTGTTGATGACCATCTTCTGCGGAATGAATTTCAATTTTTACCGTTCCCAATTCTACATTGTCTTTCAAAATAGCATCAATTGAGATGGTTTCGCCTAAATGAAATTCATCGTGGTCTTTAGGTGCAATCAAATTAATTTCAGGTTTTGTTGTATCTAATGAAAAATCATCTGATGAACAAGATGTAATGAATAATGCTGATAATGTTATAAATGAATAGTTTAAAATTGAATTTTTCATTGTTTTATTTTTTTTGAATTGAATATTATTTTTTTAAGATTTTGGTTGATTTATTAATAAACAAAATCCTGAGGCGGACCTCGTGTAAAATGATATTCAATTGTAGAATGTTTAATTTTTTCTACTTGTTCAAAACTTTCTTTACTGTAAAATTCTTCGTTCGGTTTTGATTCTATTTTTGGTTCATCATGCGTGTCAATAAAGACAGAGTAATAGGTGAAATGATTACATTGATGATGAATAATTTCTTTCTTTTGATTCGAAAAATCTTGTGAATGATCGATTAAAGAAAAATGTAATTGATTAAAAGTTGGAATCGAAAAAAGAATAATACTAAAGAAAAGTCCAAAAATAGGATGTTTCTTTTTCATGTATCAACTATTTTCCGAACGGAATTCCTAACATAATTTGTATGTTTCGAGCTTGTTCTGGTAATTGCAATGCACGATAAAAACTGGTGTGATTGTAATAGTTTTTATTGAATAAATTAGAAACCTGAACACTTAAATTTGCACTAAAATTATTGAATTTAAGTTTCGTTTTTCCTCCAATTCCAACCAAGAAATAACTTGGAGTGATATCTTCATTTTGTGCAATTTTATCTTGCTCAAATGTATATTTTCCATTTGCAAAAAAGCTCAAACCTTCTAAAAATGCAATATTTTGATTGATTTTATAATTAATTTGTCCAAATAAATTATTTGCAGGAGTGAAAGGAAGATAATTTCCGAATTTTTTATTTTCCGTAATTTGTCGATTGTATAAATATTCGTACACAAGATTTGCATCAAAATTTTCGTTGATTTTCTTACGAACTTCAAATTCAAAACCAGTCAACAAAGCTTTGCTTTGTGTATATTGATAAATTTGTCCACCATGAGGAAGAATCGAAAATTGTCCCGAAGGTTTTAAGAAAATATAATTGCTGAAATAATATAAATACGGACTTAGCGAAATATTCCAATCATTTTTGTGAAAAACAGATTTGAAATCTACAGCAATTCCTTTTTCTATATCAAGATTTTCGTCACCTCGTTCATGTCTAAAACTACCGTGATGAATTCCGTTAGAACCCAATTCTATAGCGGTTGGTAAACGGAAATTTGTTCCAACATTCAAGTTGAAATCCCATAAATCATTTGGTTGAAAAGTTGCACCAATCATTCCGTTTAAATTACTGAAACTACGATCGATTGATTTGCTACGATTTGCATAATAATCTGCAATGCCTTCAGAATTACCTTTTTCAATCAAATAATTGTAAAGAAATTCATCAAAATAACCTTCCGATTTGAACGTCGAATAATCGTAACGTAAACCAGCAGTTACTTTCCAACGATTTCCTTTTTTGAATTCTTCAATCAAAAATCCGCTAAAAATATTTCGATCATATTTTGGTAATAAATAATTGTAACCAGCAATATTATTAGCTTGTAATTGCGCTTGTGCGCCAATTATTGTTTTGAAATTTTTGCTATGATTATGTTCAAATTTTAATTGAGAATCATACGTTGATAAATTAAAATCTAATTCTAAATCAGGATTTTTTGTTGGAACTGGTTGATTTGCATAATGTGTGTGAAATGAACTAACTTCTTGTCGACGATTGTTTTGATAACTTGCTAAAAATTTTAAAACGTCTTTTGAATTTAAACGAAATTCATTTTCGGAAATTACTTTAAAATGATTCACTTTTTGATAAGGAAATTCGATATTTCTATAATTTCCATCATCTTGAAGTCTATCTACAGAAGGAATTCCGTGTGAACCAGGAAAGAAACCGATTTTCTGATTAACGTTAGAAACCGTTAAAATTGAACGAAATTTTTCACCAATATAACCTGTTTGTATTTCAGCATTCAAATCTTGTCCAGCCGTATTTTTTACACGTTTATTGTAAATTGGTAAATAACGATTTAGGTAATAAATGCGATCAGTAGTCGTTCTGTAGTCTGCATAATCAGAATATGAACCTTTTATTTTATAGAAAAAATGATCGTTACGAGATTTCAAATTAAATCCAATTCCGTAATTATCATTTATTGATTGATATAAAGTTTTTACTTCTCCAGAAATTGAATGTTTCGCTGGTAAATTGTTATTGTTAATCTTGATAACTCCAGCAATAGCTTCATTTCCGTACTCCAAAGCCGCAGGACCTTTTATCACTTCGACATCTTCAACATTTAGCGCATCAATCTCCAAACCATGATCGGCTCCCCATTGTTGTCCTTCTTGTTTTACACCATTTTCAGCAACAATTAATCGATTGAAACCAAGTCCACGAATAATTGGTTTTGAAGCTGATGATCCAATTCCAGAAGCATTAACACCTGTAATGTTTTCAAGTGATTTGGCTAATGATCCTGCATAGTTTTCTTGAATATAAGATTGATCGACACGCTCTACATTAGCTGTTGAAAAATCGTGATGATGTCCTAAAACAGTAACTTCATCTAAATTATATGCTTTGTGAAAAGTAAGTGTAAAAACAAATTTTTGTTGCGAATCAAACGTAATATTTTGAGAAAAAGGTTCGTAACCTTGTTCATCAATTTGAACTTGATAATTTCCTTTGTTTAAATTCTCAATTCTAAATTTTCCTTCGGCATTTGTGTGATATTCTTCGTTGTTGAAGTATACAGTTGCGAAAGGAATTGGTTTTTGATTTTTATCTATAATTTGACCTTCGAAAATGTTTTGTGCAAACACAGTTCCGCACAATAATGTAGCCGCAATACTACATTTTATGTTGATTGACATAAATACAATAATTTAATAACGTTAAAAAAATAAGGTGGTTTTTTCTGAAATTAAATTGCGTAGGGCGGTGCTCGAAGACTTTTTTGAGTAAGTAATACAGCTTGTTTTACACGAGTTGTGTAAAGTGTTTTATCTTTTTGGATAAATGATTGACACCATTCGAATAACTCGATTTCTGAATCATTTTCTATAAAATGTTGATTGAAATGGCAAATTGTACAGCTATGATCGTGTACGTTAGAGAATTTGTCTTTCAACTCTTTGTGCTCTTTATTTAGAGTATGATCCAATATATGCGCAGACTGATACACTGTCATAAACAGTGAAATCGTTAGCATAAGATATTGGATAAATTTTTTCATTCAGTTTACAAAAATAAGATTTTATTTCATTTCTTTCAACTCTTTCATGTTTTGTTGAAGTTTTCTTAAAAATAAAAAATAAATAATCCCATAATAAACCGTTCCTATAATCACAATAAAAGCAACAGCAGTTATTATTGCAATCCAACCATAAATAGCAGCATTATTCAAAATTGGCTGTATATCATGAGCGTGTTTTGCCAAATAAATAGATTGGCCTAATTCATAATAAAATGGGGAAGAGGAAACAATTAAACTTAAAACAGTAAAAAGAATAAACAAGTTAACCAAACGACGAAATGAAATAATGTTTTTCATCAAATCGACGACAGATTGATTAAGATCTATTTTTTTGAAATAACGATAAGCCATCACCAAAAATCCAAACGTAATCACAATACTAAAAACCGAAGCGATCTCGTAATTGTTAATTGTTTTTTCTTCGACTAATGTTTTGACTTCGTTATTAAAAAAATTTTTTCCTGAAATTAAAACATATAAATTGTAGACAAGAAAAAGGATAAATTCGCAAAAAGTGAATATAAATAACCATTTTATTGTCGTTGATGATTTTTTCTTCAACATTTGAAAAATTTGATTTTGATCAAACTTTTCTTCGTCCTTTATGGAACCCCAAATTGATTTTAAGTCATCTAACTCCATTATTGTTCCATTTTAAACATTATTTCTTTTAATTTTATCTTCACTCTGTTCATCTTTACTCGTGCATTTACTTCCGAAATTCCTAAAGTTTCGGCAATATCTTTGTAAGGTAAGTCTTCCAAAAATAGCAGTACCAATGCACGTTCTACGTCGTTTAATAATCTAATTGCCGCGTATAAAAGTGTGATACGTTCTTCTAAAAATTCGTCTTTGTCGTCTGATGTTAAGTTTAAAAATTGAGCTTCATTAAAATCAGTTTCACTGGATTTTGTTTTTTTTTTGATTAATGTAATTGCTGTGTTTAAGCTAACACGATACATCCACGTACTAAATTTTGAATCTCCCTTGAAGGAATCGTAAGAACGCCATAATTGCAATACAATTTCCTGAAATAAATCCTCATGAGAATCCTTGTCGTCTGTGTAAATACGACAAACCTTATGGATAATTCCCTGATTTTTCTCGACTAATTCGGTAAATATTTTTGCTTTATTATTCAAACTATTATTCTGTTGCTCTTTATTTGTAGTAAAAAAAAGAATAATGTTACAACTAAAAAAATAAAAAATCCTCTTATAGAAATATAAGAGGATTAACCTAACTAACTTAAACCTATGAAAAGTTGTTCTACTTTTCTACTGCAAGTATAGAAATTAATTATTTATTAAGCAATAAAAATTTAGAAAAATTGTTAAAAATGTCTTAATTAACTAAGAATGATTCTAAACTATTGAAATCTGTTAACGAAATGATATAATTCATTGTGATTAGAGCAATGGGATGATTAAATTTGTGGAAATATCTAAAAAATTAAACGAATTGCTTTATGGCAAATGAATCATTACTAAAATCGTCGATTGGTAAGAAGTTCGCGATGGCGCTTTCAGCGTTATTTTTGATCGTGTTCTTGTTACAACATTTCGTGATTAATGCATTATCTGTTATTAATCCGAATGGGTTCAATGAAGTTTCGGCTTTCATGAGTGATAACCCTTTTATCCAATATTTAATGCAGCCTATTTTATTAATTGGTGTTGTATACCACTTTGTAATGGGGTTTGTATTAGAAGCGCAAAACAAGAAAGCGCGTGGACCAGTTGCTTACCAAAAGTATAATGGTGCTGCAAATGCTTCTTGGATGTCAAGAAACATGTTAGTTTCTGGATCTGTAATTTTAATTTTCTTATTATTACACTTGTATGACTTTTGGGTTCCTACAATTACTGATCACTACATTGTTCCAAATCCTGAGTTTGCTCAAGGAAATTACTTTATGGATCACTTAAACCACGTTTTCACATTAGAAGGTGCTTTAAGTTTTGTAAGATTAGTAATTTACATTGTTGCATTTGTATTTTTATCATTACACTTACAACATGGATTTGCATCAGCATTCCAATCTATTGGTGCAAGACACAACAAATACACTCCAGTAATTGTTGCTTTCGGGAAATGGTATTCAATTTTAATTCCAGCAGGTTTCATTATCATCGCTGTTTACCATTTTTTTGTTAAATAATTAAATAATATCAAGAAATGAGTATATTAGATTCAAAATCTCCAGAAGGAGATATCGCACAACAATGGAGCGAACACAAAGCACACCTAAACTTAGTGGCTCCAAATAACCGTGATAAAATTGATGTTATTGTTGTAGGTACTGGTTTAGCTGGTGGTTCTGCAGCTGCTACTTTAGCAGAGTTAGGATATAAAGTAAAAGCTTTCTGTTACCAAGATTCACCTCGTCGTGCTCACTCTATTGCTGCACAAGGGGGTATTAATGCTGCTAAAAATTATAAAGGAGATAACGACTCTATCTATCGTTTATTTTACGATACAATCAAAGGTGGTGATTACCGCGCTCGTGAGTCTAACGTTTATCGTTTAGCGGAGGTTTCTGGTAATATTATCGACCAATGTGTAATGCAAGGGGTTCCTTTTGCACGTGATTACGGTGGGTTATTAGATAATCGTTCTTTTGGTGGGGTACAAGTATCTCGTACTTTCTATGCGAAAGGTCAAACAGGGCAACAATTATTATTAGGAGCTTATTCAGCAATGAATCAGCAAATCCACTTAGGGCACATCCAAATGTACAACCGTCACGAAATGTTAGATATTGTACTTGTAGATGGTAAAGCTCGTGGTATTATCGCTCGTAATTTAATTACAGGTGAAATCGAAAGACATTCTGCTCACGCAGTAGTTATTGCTACTGGTGGTTACGGAAACGTATATTTCTTATCTTCTAATGCAATGGGTTCTAACGTAACTTCAGCATGGAAAATTCACAAAAAAGGTGCTTATTTTGCTAACCCTTGTTATGTACAAATTCACCCAACTTGTATTCCAATCCACGGAACAAATCAATCTAAATTGACTTTAATGTCTGAATCTTTACGTAACTCTGGTCGTATCTGGGTTCCTAAAAAGAAAGAAGATGCTGAAGCAATCCGTGCTGGTAAGAAAAAAGCAGTTGATATCAAAGAAGAAGACAGAGATTACTACTTAGAAAGACGTTATCCTGCATTTGGTAACTTAGTTCCTCGTGACGTTGCATCTCGTGCTGCAAAAGAGCGTTGTGATGCTGGTTATGGTATTGAAGCAAATGAAACTGGAGAAGGAGTTTATTTAGATTTTACAGATGAGATCAAGAAAAAAGGTCGAGAGGTTGCTTTCGCAAACGGAGATCAAAATCCATCAGATGCTGAAATCGAGAAATTAGGTAAAAAATGGATTGAAGAGAAATATGGAAACTTATTCCAAATGTATTGGAAAATTACAGATGAGAATCCATACGAAAATCCAATGCGTATCTATCCAGCAATTCACTACACAATGGGTGGTGTTTGGGTTGACTACAACTTACAATCAACAATTCCTGGATGTTTCGTAGTAGGAGAAGCTAACTTCTCTGATCACGGAGCTAACCGTTTAGGAGCTTCTGCATTAATGCAAGGTTTAGCAGATGGTTATTTCGTATTACCTTATACAATTGCAGATTATTTATCAGCAGATATTCGTACAGGTAAAATTCCTACAAATACGCCAGAATTTGATGAAGCTGAAAAGGCTGTTAAAGACCAAATTCAACATTTCTTAAGCAATAAAGGAACTAAAACTGTAGATAGTTTCCACAAACGTTTAGGAAATATTATGTGGAACAAAGTAGGTATGGCTCGTAATGCTCAAGGTTTAAAAGAAGCGATTGCTGAAATTGCTGCTTTACGTGAAGAATTCTACCGTGATGTAAAAGTTCCTGGTGATGCTAACGAAATGAACACTGAGTTAGAGAAAGCTGGACGTGTAGCTGACTTCTTAGAATTAGGACAGTTAATGGCAATTGACGCTCTTAACCGTAATGAGTCTTGTGGTGGTCACTTCCGTGAGGAGTACCAAACAGAAGAAGGTGAAGCAATGCGTGATGATGAAAATTATACTTATGTTGCCGCTTGGGAATATAAAGGTGATGATATCAACACTGAGGTTTTACACAAAGAGGAATTAAATTACAAATATATCGAGCTTAAAACTCGTAGTTATAAATAATAAAATCATTTTGCTTGATAACAAACCTTCAAGCAAAATGTCAAAATATCATATAGAATTATGGCATCATCAAAAACAATCAGCATCACGCTGAAAATTTGGCGTCAAAAAAACGCTAATGCTCAAGGAAAAATGGAAACATATTCCTTAAAAGATGTTTCTACTGATTCTTCTTTCTTAGAAATGCTTGATTTATTAAACGAGCAATTAATAGAGGAAGGAAAAGAGCCAGTTGCATTCGACCACGACTGTCGTGAAGGTATTTGTGGTATGTGTTCTTTATTCATCAATGGAGAAGCGCACGGACCAGATAGAGGTGTTACAACTTGTCAATTACATATGCGTATGTTCAAAGATGGTGAAACGATTTACATCGAACCATGGAGATCTGCTGCATTCCCAGTAATCAAAGATTTAATTGTAGACCGTTCATCTTTCGACCGTATCCAACAAGCTGGTGGTTACATCTCTGTAAATACATCAGGACGTACAGTAGATGCAAACAATATTCCAGTAAACAAAATGCATGCAGATGAAGCGTTCGACGCTGCAACATGTATTGGTTGTGGAGCTTGTGTTGCAACTTGTAAAAATGGATCTGCAATGTTATTCGTAGGAGCTAAAGTTTCTCAATTCGCATTGTTACCACAAGGACAAGTAGAAGCTGCTCGTCGTGCTCAAAAAATGGTTGCACAAATGGATTTAGAAGGTTTTGGTAACTGTACAAATACAGGAGCTTGTGAAATCGAATGTCCAAAAGGAATTTCTTTAGATAACATTGCACGTATGAACCGTGAGTATTTATCTGCAAAAATTGTATCACAAGAATAATAACATTCTGATATATATTAAAAGAGCGACATGTTTGTCGCTCTTTTTTTGTTATAATAATTGCAAAAAAAAAGGATTTCAATCTCTTGAAATCCTTCCCAATGTCAAATTCTTTCTTCTGAATAAGTCCATTGTAACTTGTTCTTTTTAAATGATTATAAAAAAGAATTTTTATAAATAGAACAAATATCTATTGTAAATAATAAATGAAATGTACTCATATATGAGAGACTATTAATCCTATGCAATAACTATGAGCAAAATCGATTTAAAAAGAACGTCTAGGGAAAAAAGGATTTCAATTTCTTGAAATCCTTCCCGAAATTTTTGATAATGATTTGAATTAATTTTCACCTTATTATGAAAATTCTCTGTCGGCTTAAAAATTTCGTTATTTTGTGGAAAAACAACTATTAATTTTAATGTTCTGTTTCAAAACAACTAAAGTATTTTGAAGTCCTGAACGAATAATTATTAATTCCTTGATGTAAAATTAAGGACAAAAATCATGTTTTGCAAATTATTTCAGATTAATTTTAAAAGTTTAACACATCAATAAATCTATTTAGAAATAAAAAATCCAGCACATTATGTGCTGGATTTTAAGTTTAAGATTACTAAAATATAGTGTTCTGAGATTATTTAATGTTCTTAAAACTTCTATTGATAAAATTTGTTAATTCTTTACCTTTTAACAAACCTTGCGATAATTTTGCTAGATCTAATGCTTGATTAATCAACGCTTCTTTTTCTTCTTTCGAATCTTTAGCTAAAATTTCTGTTGCTAAATCCGAGTTTGCATTCACAACAACATTATACATTTCAGGGAAATTACCCATTCCAAACATCCCAGCTCCGCCAGAAGCTTGCATATCTTTCATACGACGCATAAATTCTGATTGCGTAATGATGAAAGGTGCATCTGTTCCAGATAAATCTTCTAATTGAATTGTATATGATTTATTGTTGATTGATTCTGTGATTTCAGTTTTCAATTTTTCTTTATCATCATCAGATAATTTGGAAATTTTAACTTCATCTTTTTCAATCAAATTATTGATATGATCCGCATCAACACGAACAAATGTTACATTTTCTTTTGTAGATTCTAACTTCTGAATCAAGTGAGAAGAAATAGGAGAATCTAATAAAATTACTTCGTAACCTTTTTCTTTCGCAATTTGTATGTATTGATCTTGTCCATCAACATCAGACGCATAAAGAATTACTAATTTTCCGTCTTTGTTGGTTTGATTGTCTTTAATCGCAGTATTTAATTCATCCCAAGTAAAATATTTACCATCAACTGTTGGATACAATGCAAATTTGTCAGATTTTTCGAAGAATTTATCTTCCGAAATCATTCCATATTCAATTACAACTTTAATATCGTTCCATTTTTGCTCGTAATCTTCACGATTTTGATTCATTAATGAAGACATTTTATCCGCCACTTTTTTCGTAATATGTGCCGAAATTTTCTTCACAGCTCCATCAGCTTGTAAGTACGAACGCGAAACATTCAATGGAATATCTGGAGAATCTATCACACCACGTAATAACATCAAGAAATCAGGAACAATTCCTTTCACTTCGTCTGTTACAAATACTTGATTTTGGTATAATTGAATACGATCTTTATCAATATTGATGTTGTTTCCTAATTTTGGGAAGAATAAAATTCCAGTCAAATTAAATGGATAATCAACATTTAAGTGAATATGGAATAAAGGTTCTTCGAATTGCATTGGATACAATTCTCTGTAGAAATTTTGATAATCTTCGTCAGACAATTCTGATGGCGCTTTTGTCCAAGCCGGATTTGTATTATTGATAATATCATCAACTTCGATTTCCTCTGGTTTAGCATCTTCAGCAGCACCTTCTGGTAAAGGAAGTGTTTCTTTTTTCGTTCCAAATTTGATCGGAATTGGCATGAATTTATTGTATTTATTCAATAATTCACGGATTTTCCATTCGTCTAAAAACTCTTTCGAATCTTCAGCAATGTGTAAAACGATTTCAGTTCCACGCTCGGTTTTATCCGAATTTTCTAAGGTAAATTCAGGAGAACCATCACATGTCCAATGAACTGCTGGCTCGTCTTTGTATGATTTTGTAATGATTTCTACTTTATCCGCAACCATAAATGCAGAATAAAAACCTAAACCAAAATGTCCGATAATTCCGTCTGCATCTTGGTGTTGATTAATAAATTCTTCTGCACCAGAAAAAGCAACTTGATTGATGTATTTTTCAACTTCATCAGCTGTCATTCCCAAACCTTGGTCAATAATATGTAAAGTATTATCGTCTTTATTGATTTTTACTTCAATTTTTGGATTTCCGTATTCTACTTTTGCATCACCAATACTTGTTAAATGCTTTAATTTCAGGGTTGCGTCAGAAGCATTCGAAATCAACTCACGCAAAAAGATTTCGTGATCGCTGTATAAAAACTTCTTAATTAATGGAAAGATATTCTCTACCGAAACATTAATATTTCCTTTATTCATCGTTATTGTATTTTTTATTTTTAATAATTAGTTTTTCTTGTAAATAGTCTAAATCATGAGATTTGTAGACGGAATGTAAATTTCAAAAGATATTCCAAATGAAATTTTTCTGACATTTTGTCGTAAAATAGATCATGAGAACTGCTTATAATTGCTTAATTTTCGTTCAAATTTAGAAAGATGAAATTCGGAAAAGTAGAAAACCCAGAATTGGTTGATTTTACATTGCCAAAAACGCCAAAAGAAACGATTGATTTGTTGAATAAAGTTGATAAATCAGATAATTTCGAAGTATATGTAGGCTGTGCAAAATGGAATAAGCAAGATTTGAAGAATTTTTATCCGCCTAAAACAAAAGATGAATTGAGTTATTATTCAACGCAATTTAATAGTATCGAGTTAAATGCGACATATTATCGTTCGCCAAGTAAAGAAAATGTCGAAACTTGGGTAAATAAAACTCCAAAAGATTTTAAATTTTTCCCGAAAATTCCACAAAGTATTAGTCATTATGGACGATTGCAAAATGTGACAGATAAATTGAATCAATATTTGGATGCAGTTGCGTTATTTGAAGAAAAATTAGGAATGATTTTCTTACAAATGCACGAAAATTTTGCTCCAAAAGATTTTGAAAAATTAGAAAATTTCATTCAAAATTTTCCGAAAGGTTATCCGTTAGCTGTAGAACTTCGTCATGAAGATTGGTTTTCGAACGAAGAAAATTTTAATCGATTGGTTTCGTTATTAGAAAAGCATAACATTTCAAATATTATTGTTGATACAGCGGGTAGGAGAGATATGGTGCATATGCGATTGACTTCGAATGAAGCTTTTGTGCGTTTTGTTGGAGCAAATATTCCATCTGATTACGAGCGTTTGGATGAATGGATTGAAACAATTAAACTTTGGAAAGCAGAAGGTTTGCAGAAATTGTATTTCTTTATTCATCAAAATTTAGAGTTAGAATCGCCAATGTTAGCCAAATATTTTATTAAGAAATTAAACAATGATTTAGATTTAGATATTCGTGGTCCACAAGATGAATTGACGTTGTTTTAAGTGAAAATTAGCAAAAATAATTCTTTAAACCTCGATTGTTTCCACTAATTTTGCAGAACAAATAAAACAAAAGATTCTTCTCAATTATGAAACAATTTACTTCGGTTTATGATGTAGAAAACATCGACGAATTACTAAAAACAGCCTTAGAAATTAAAGCAAATCCTTTTGCTCAACAAGAAGTTGGTAAAAATAAAACAGTTGGTTTAATTTTTTTTAATCCAAGTTTACGTACACGTCTAAGTTCTATTAAAGCGGCTTATAATCTTGGAGCAAATGCTTGGGTTTTGAATGCTGGAGCAGATTCTTGGACATTGGAAATGGCTGATGGTGCTGTGATGAACGGAGATTCGCAAGAACATATCAAAGAAGCAATTCAGGTAATGAGTGCGTATTGTGATGTTTTAGGCGTTCGTACTTTTCCGAAATTAGTAGATCGTGATGAAGATTATAACGAAATCATGTTCAATAAAGTAAAAGAATTATCTTCTGTTCCTGTTGTGTCTTTGGAAAGTGCAACATTACATCCATTACAATCTTTTGCTGATTTAATTACAATTGCAGAAAAAACGGGTTATACGCCTGGGACAAAACCTGAAAAGAAAGTGAAAGTTGTGATGACTTGGGCGCCGCATCCACGTCGTTTGCCACAAGCTGTTCCGAATTCTTTTGCGCAATGGTTTTCTAAAGTAGATTGGGTAGATTTTACAGTTGTACAACCAAAAGGTTTGGAGCTAGATCCAAAATTTACTGATGGAGCAACGATTGCTTATGATCAAGATGAAGCGTTGAAAGATGCTGATTTTGTCTATGCAAAAAACTGGTCTTCTTATGAAAATTATGGTCAACCGAATGATGGTGATAAGGATTGGGAAGTGACAATGGATAAAATGAATTTGACAAATAACGGAAAATTTATGCATTGTTTACCAGTTCGTCGCAATGTAGTAGTATCTGATGAAGTTTTAGATTCTGATCGTTCTATCGTAATTGATGAAGCAACGAACCGAATTTTCTCAGCTCAAACCGTTTTTCACGAGATTTTGAAAAATAAGTAGTAAACTACAATTAAAAAAGGCTTAAAAATTAATTTTTAAGCCTTTTTTAATGATATTATTTCTCACTAAAGTCCAACATGAATATCTTTCGTAGTGGCTTCTTTTTGAGAAGTTTTATATTTTGAATCATAGTTCCAAATAATCTTATCTGAAATGGTTTTTCCATTAAGATTAGTTTCTGCAATGATTATGTTTTCACCTTTTTGCAATTGAACATTTTCAGCAACGAAATGAATCTTATTATAGCCATTTTTTACATTTTCAATCTTTTTACCATTTACAGTTAACGTTGGCGTTCCTTGATTAGAGAAGATTGTAACAGTTGTAAATTCATTTCCTCTATTTACCATTCTACGTTGCGTTAAATAAACAACAGGTTCTTTGCTCCAATTTGCTTTATACCAATAAAAAGGATCTTTTTTAATTTTTCGATCAAACGAAACCAAACCTTTGAAATTTCTTGGATTAACATTTAATCGTGTAATAGGCGTTGCAAAATCGAAAGTATTCCAAACATAAGATCCCAAAAATATTGGATGTTTTTCTATTGTTGCCCAATGAACAATATGAAATTTAGTTGCAAATTCTTCTGGAAAAAATGCAGGATCACTCCATTGATTTCCATAGTTCCCAGCAACTTCAACTTGATCTTCAGGTTTTGCTTCTGCGCCATATTCAGAGAAAATGATTTTGTAATCTTTGAATTTTTTCGAAATTTCATTCGCCCAAGTTTCAACATCTTCTTTGTCTGTCAAATTTTCTACTTCGCCATTGTACCATCCAAAATAATGATTAATTCCTTGTATATCCGCATTATTATTAACTGGATGATCGACCACATTATAACCACTTACTTGTACTGTATAACGATCAGAATCTTCTGTTTTAGCTAAGTCATTTAGCTTTGTTGTCAATTCGATGGTGTAATTATTTGGCGAATAAACTTCATTGTGTAATCCCCAAGTGTAAATAGATGGATGATTGTAATTTTGACGAATCAACTCTTTTAATTGTTGCATTGCATTATTTTCTTCCAAGGTTGTAACCTGATTCACAAACGGAATTTCTGCCCAAACAATCAATCCTAGACTATCACATTTCGAGTAAAAATAATCAGATTGTTGGTAATGAGCTAATCGAATAGAAGTTGCACCAATTTCTTTTATAATTGCTAAATCTTCATCGTGATCTTCATTTGATAAAGCCGAACCTTTTCCCCAGCGATCTTGATGTCTTGTCACGCCATAAAGCGGATATTTTTTGTCGTTTAAGAAGAAACCTTCGTTCGCTTTTAGTTCAAATTTACGAATACCCAAAGGTTGTGTTACTTCATCTAAAACTTGATTATTTTGTTTGATTTATGTCACTACTTTATATAAATATGGATCTTCTAATCCATTCCATAAATGTGGATTATTAACCTTAATATCTTGAATAATTTCTTGTCTTCCTTGTGGTGATAGAGTGTAAGGAGTGCTGATAGACTTTACAGTTTTATTGTTATGATCGATGATCGAAGTGAAAATTTCGATGTTATTTGTTTGAGCTGATTTATTATCAACTTTGACTTTAAGATGAATATCAGCCGATTTTTTACTAACATTTTTCTGAGAAATAAAAATTCCAGCCGAAGCAAAATCATTTACAGCAATATTGATAGGATCAGTAACAATTAACGAAACAGGACGATAAATTCCGCCATAAACAGGAATAAAACATGATTAACAGGAATAATTGCTGGATTTTCTTCGTTATTAGCTTTAACCAAAATTTCATTTTCTTGATCAAATTTTAACATTCCTGTCAATTCCAAAACAAAAGCAGAATATCCACCTTGATGACGACCTACAAAATTATAATTTCCGTTGTTTACATCACTTTGATAGCTTACTTTGTTCTTATTTTGAGTTGATTTTAAAGGAGAATTATTCATGTAAACTTCTGCATTTGCTCCAACACCTTCAAATTTGATAAAGATTCGTTTACCTTTCCAGTTTGTTTTTGGCGTAAAAGATTTTCTGTAATACGAATCACCCACATAAAAACGCTCGTTTGTACTATAAAAACCAGGTGTAACTTGGTTCGTTTGCATATCAGTTGCATTCCATGTATGTGGAACTTGAACCAATTGCCAATCGCCTTTGAAGATAGAATTGTAATTAATTTCTGCAGTGGTAAATGGCCCTTTTTTAAAGCTCCAATTAGAGTTGAAGTTTACTATTTCTCGTGCATTTACTATTTGTAAACCGATAAAGAGTAAAATTAGAGATGTTAAATTTTTCATGTGAGTTTTGATAAGCAGTAAAAATAGTAATTTCAAAAATGTAGGCAAAAAAGAAAGCCACTCGATTTGAGTGGCTTTTCTACTTATTTTGAATAGATAAATTATTTATCTAAAACTTCCATATCAAAATATAAAGTTGCATTTGGTGGTACAACACCTCCAGCACCTCTTGATCCGTAACCTAATTCGGCAGGGATAATTAAGAAAACTTTAGAACCTCTGTTGAACATTGTTAATGCTTCCATCCAACCTTGGATTAATCCTGTAACACCAACTGTTGCGTCTAGTGGTTGATTGCGATCGTAAGATGAATCTAATTTTTCACCATCATTTAAACGTAAAGTATAATGTACTTGAATTGGATCTCCTTGCACAGGTTTTGCTCCGTTTCCTTCTTCTAAAATTACATATTTTAATCCAGAAGGAGTAGTTTGCGCTTTAGCCTCTAATTCTTTTTGACGAGCAATTTCAGCATCTTTTTCAGCTTTTGCTTTCGCTTCAGCTTCAGCTTGTTTTTTTGCATGATTTGCTTTTGCAGTTTCAAAAGCTTCTCCACCGTTATATTTGGCGTATTTATCACCTTTACGAGCGATTTCTACTTTCTCAATCACAACTGGAACAACTGGTTTGTCATCTCTTGTTTTTTCTACATTAGCAATAGAATCTACAACTTCTAAACCTTCTACAACTTGTCCAAAAACAGTGTGTTTACCGTCTAACCATGGAGTTGGAACCTCTGTAATGAAGAATTGAGACCCGTTTGTTGCTGGTCCTGAATTTGCCATAGATAAAACACCTTTTTTATCGTGTTTTAATGTTGCATGAAACTCATCTTCGAAATCGTAACCAGGTCCACCTGTACCTCTTCCGTCTGGATCACCACCTTGAATCATGAAATCTTTGATTACACGGTGAAAAATGATTCCATCATAAAAAGGAATTCCTTTTGCTTTTGCTTTATTTTCTTTTGTACCTTCTGCTAATCCTACAAAGTTAGCGACAGTCATTGGAGCTTCTTCTTCGTATAATTTGATTGTCATTGCACCATGATTTGTTGTCATTTTTGCATACAATCCGTCTTCTAAACTTTTAAATTCTTCTTTACTCATCGATTTTGGAATTTTAACGCCACAACTAACAAGAGTAGTGATGACAGTTAAGATTAATAATATTTTTCTCATTTTAACTTTACAGTCTTTGTGTTTATTAGTGTTTTTTTATTTTTAAAACTTTTACATCCATAATAATAGGCGAGTCTGGAGCAATTTTTTGTGTATCACCATAACCTCCATAAGCTAAAAACGAAGGTAATAATAATTTAGCAGTTTCACCTTCAGGAATTAATTGCAAACCAGCTTGTAAACCTCTCACAATATCAGCTTTTCCTAAAATTATTTTCTGAACTTTATTATCGTTAAACGAATATAAAATATTGTTTTCGAGATCAGTTACTTGATATTCAAATTCGATGTAGTCTCCATTATTTGCTGTAGAAGCTGTTCGTTGACCACTATTTGAAATCCAAAAGCCCGAACTCGTTTTAACAAATTTTAGGTCAGATGTTTTCATATAATCATCAAACCATTGTAATTCTTCTTGATGCAATAATTTTCCACGTTCTTGCGAACGTTTCATAAAATCGTCATTGGAATATGAAACGGGATATTGTATGACTTTTTGATCACAACTCATTAACGCAAAAACAGCGAAAGTGAATAAAATAACTTTTTTCATTAGATAACGATACTAGCTAATTTTTCTTGATATTCTGGTAAAAGGGATTGGAAATAAGCAATTGTTTCTTCCATATTCATATCCGAACGACCTCCAGAAGCATTCATATGACCGCCGCCATTGAAATGTTTGCGAGAGAATTCATTCACATCAAAATCACCTTTCGAACGTAACGAAATTTTAATGAAATTATGATGTGTGTCTTCAATAAAAATTACAGAAAAGATAAAATTTTCTACACTCAAACCATAATTTACAAAACCTTCTGTATCTCCTTTTTGAAAACCATTTGCTAGTAAATCTTCACGTTTTAAAAACATGAAAGCTGTTCGATATTCTGGTAAAAAAGTTAGATTATTTAGAGTTAATGATAATAACTTTAATCGTCCTTGTGTTTGTGAATCGTTTACATAAGAAGTAACTTTATCTACTTCTACACCTTTATCAATTAACTCTGCTACAATTCTATGCGTATCTGCCGATGTATTACGAAAACGGAATCCGCCTGTATCCGTCATTATTCCAGTATAAATACATTCAGCAATGCCTTTATCAATTTTATCTAAATCATTCATCGCTTCGATAAAATTATAAACCATTTGACAAGTCGCAGGCATTTCGATATCCGAATACATAAAATCAAATGTATCTGGTTCGCGGTGATGATCGATTAATATTTTTGGAGCTTTCGAACGTTCAACCCAGTTTCCTAAGTCATCAATTCGTTTTACAGTATTGAAATCTAAGATAAAAATCAACTCAGCTTGATGTATAATTGCTTCAGAAACTTTTGGTCGGTAATCTGCAATTACAATATCTTTTGCTGAAGGCATCCATTTTAGGAACTTCGGAAAATCGTTTGGTGAAACAATGTTACACGTATGTCCCAATTTATTCAAATAATGAAACATCGCCAATGTAGAACCTATCGCATCTCCATCAGGATTTTTGTGCGGTATAATTGCAATTTTCTTTGGGGTTGATTTTAACAGAGCTTTTAGCTCTTCGAAATTTGTCATTTGCATAGTTGCAAAGATAAACAAACAAGTGATATTGTAAATTGCTTTGAACAAGAAAACCTCCAAATTTGGAGGTTTTCTTGTTTTTATGAAATATTTATAATTTATAAATCTCTTTTTTTGATAATTAATAAGGATAAACCAAGAAATAAAATGATGTAGAAAACATTTGCAGCAAAATATTCCCATTGTACATGATCCGCAACAAATAATTTTCCTTCCATAATTGCTTTTTGTATATCTACAGAAGGATAATCAATTATTTTTCCGTTCGAGTTAAGTGGTAAATAATTAGTTAAGATTTTAATTTCATTAGGATTTTTTGGAGGATTTTTACCAAAACGAACTAAAAATTCAACAACTTTAGCAACAGATTCTATAATATTCAAAACAATTAAAGATAAAATCGCAAAAGCACTTTTCTTTAATAGGAATGATAAAAACATGGCGAATACAATATAAGCGAAGATTTCGACGAAATATCCTCCTAAGAATTCGATTCCGTTTACAAAATCAAACTTTTCGCTAAAAATAGAACCTAATGCAAAAACTAAAACGCCAACTAAAAGTGTAGAAATCAAAGTTATCACAACGTTCATCAAAACTTTTGTGTTTAAAAATTCAGTTTTAGATAAACCATCAATTGTATTTTGCTTGAAAGTTCCGAAAGAGTATTCGTTTGTAATATTATTAATAACAATAATAGCTAAAAAGAATTTTCCAAAACCAATTAACCACGTAATATTATGCCAAATTATAGGAAACTCTAATGCTCCCAATTTGATTAAATCAACTTCAATTTCATTCATATTTGGTTTGAAATTCGGTAACGTAATTCCCATTAACAGAATCATCACAAAATATAAAATGATGAAAATTCGCGTTCCTTTATTGTAGAATAATTTATTCCATTCTATGCTAAATAATCTTTTCATGTTAGTTCTGTTTTTGGATTAGTTGGAAAAATTGTTGTTCTAAAGATTCTTTACGTTTTACTAAATGATTCACGATAATTCCTTGTTCATAAAGCATTTTGTTAATTTCTGCTGGATCTTTCTCTTCTGATAAAACAGCAAAAAGTTTGTTGTTTTCTTTGGTAACTTTTGAAACGAATGAGAACGTTTTTAGTGTATATTCCAAACTTTCCATATTTTGCGCAGCAACTTCTATACTTCCAAAACTTGAATTCATTTGATCTACAGAACCCGCATAAAGCATTTTTCCTTGATTCAGAACCACTACATGCGAACATACTTTTTCGACTTCGTCTAATAAATGACTTGCTAGAATAATTGTAGTTCCTTGTTGAGCAATTTTAATAATCAATTCACGAATCTGAATAATTCCTTGTGGATCTAAACCATTAGTAGGTTCGTCTAAAATCAGCACTTCAGGATCATTTAATAACGCAGCCGCAATTGCCAAACGTTGTTTCATTCCCAACGAATATTGTTGAAATTTATCTTTTTTACGAGAAAGTAATCCAACTAATTCAAGTTTTTCGTCAATTTTTCCATAATTAACTTCTTTAATATCAGCAACAATTTCAAGATTTTTTTCTGCTGATAAATAAGGATAGAATTTTGGGCTTTCGATAATTGCACCAATTTTTTTTAATGAATCGTTATCTGGTTCTTGATCAAACCATTTCCACGAACCCGCTGTAGGATTGATTACATTAAGAATCATTCCTAATGTTGTCGATTTTCCACTTCCGTTTGGACCAAGTAATCCATAAACGTTTCCTTTTTCTACCGAAAAAGTGACATTGTTGACCGCTGTAAAACTGCCAAATTTTTTAGTAAGTTGATTAATTTCAAGAACTTTATTCATAGTAGTTGAATTTGTTTTCTTTATATGTAGAGTTTTTTGTTAATTTGTTACAATTTAGAATTAATTTAAATAACATGAGAACGATACTTTATACCTTATTAATTGTACTAACAATTCAGGCTAAAGCGCAAAACGGAAAAACTTATCAAATTTATAATCAACAAGAAAAGAAAGTTGATTTTGATAAAATGATTAAAGAATTAGCAAAATATGATGTTGTTTTATTTGGTGAACATCATAATAATGCGGTAAATCATTGGTTGCAATTGCAAACGACAAAAGAATTGTATAAGATAAAAGGAAAACAACTGATTCTTGGAGCAGAAATGTTCGAGCGTCATCAACAAAATGATTTAACGAATTATTTGAAAAGCAAAACGACGGATGATGAGTTTCAAAAGAGTACAAAGCTTTGGAATAATTACAAAACAGATTACAAACCGCTTGTTGATTTTGCGAAAGAAAAGAATTTAGATTTTGTAGCAACTAATGTAACGCGCAAATATGCTTCGTATGTCGCTAAGAATGGACTTGAAGCTTTGGATACAGTTCCAAATAATGAGAAAGCCTTTATTGCGAAACTTCCTATTACCATAGATTATGATGCACCTGGTTATCCTGAGATGATTAAAATGATGGGAGATCATGCTGGAGTGAAGGCAAAACAGTTTGTTGCAGCACAAGCTACAAAGGATGCAACAATGGCAGAATCAATTTTGAATAATTTGAAGAAAAATAATCTATTCATTCATTACAATGGTGATTATCATTCTAAAAATTATGGCGGAATTTATTGGTATTTGAAATATTTTCGACCTGAGCTCAAAATCGCCGTAATTGAAATTCTAGAAAGTGAAGATTTAAATGAAAAATTATCTGTAATTAAATCTAAAAACGAAAATGTTACTACGACAGAATTTATTATAGTATTTCCTAAGGATTCGCCTAAAACCTACTAATTTTACTTATAAGCAGAAAGTTTTATTGATTATTTTTCATATTTTGCATTTTAAAAAATAAAGCAAACAATTAAATACAACTATGGACAGAAGAAATTTTATTAAATCGACTGCTGCAGCATCTACGGTAGCATTAGTATCACCAGATTCATTATTTGATTTTTCATCAAAAATTGATAAGGTGAAAGTAGGAATTGTTGGCTGTGGAATGAGAGGGCAGGTACATTTAGATGAGTTATTAAAAAGAAATGATGTAGAAGTTGTTGGGATCGCTGAACCAGATCAACGAATGATTGATCGTTCAAACAAAATTTTTGCAAAACATAATAAAAAACCTGTAGAGTATTTTAAAGGTTTAGATGGATATAAAAAATTATATAAGAATAAAGAAATGCATGCTGTAATTATAGCTACGCCATGGGAATTTCACGCTGAGCAAACAATTGCAGCAATGAATGCGGGTAAAATTGTAGGTTTAGAAGTGTGTGGAGCGATGAATTTACAAGAATGTTGGGATTACGTAGATACATACGAAAAAACGAAAGTTCCTGTATTCATGATGGTGAATGTTTGTTACCGTCGCGATGTTATGGCTGTAATGAATATGGTTCGTAAAGGAATGCTTGGTCAAATTGTTCATGGACAAGGTGGTTACCAACACGATTTAAGAAATGTATTATTTAATGATGGTAAACAACCTTATGGTGGTGGAGTTGAATTTGGAGACAAAGGTTTCTCTGAAGCTGCTTGGCGTACAAATCATTATGTAAAACGTAATGCAGAATTATATCCAACGCATGGTTTAGGACCAATCGGTACAATGATGGATGTTAACCGTGGAAATAGAATTACACATTTAACTTCTATGGCTTCTCAACAAGCTGGTTTAACTGATTATATCGTGAAGAATGGAGGTGTAGATCATCCAAATGCAAAAGTTAAATTCAAACAAGGAGATATCGTTCAAACAATGTTAAAATGTGAAAACGGAGAAACAATCTTATTAACGCACGATACATCTTTACAGCGTCCATATAACTTAGGTTTCCGTATTCAAGGAACTGATGGTATTTGGCAAGATATCGGTTCAGGAGGATTTAGTCAAGGTTTCATTTATTTCGAAGATGAAATGAAACATTCTCACAAATGGGCAAGTTCAGAAGATCATTTAAAAACTTACGATCATCCATATTGGAAAAAATACGAAACTCAGGCAGAAGGTGCTGGGCACGGAGGAATGGATTTCTTCTTAATGAATGATTTTATCGAATGTATTAAAGCAAACAAAGAATTCCCATTCGATGTATATGATTTAGCAACTTGGTATGCAGTAACACCATTAAGTGAAAAATCTATCGAAGGAAATGGTACTTCTCAAGAAATGCCAGACTTTACAAGAGGAAAATATAAAACAAGAAAACCAGTTTTTGGTACAGAAGATTATGGATTCTAAAACCTTATCATTAGTCATTTTAGCAGGTGGAATGGGAAGCCGCTACAAAGGACAAAAACAAATTGATCCAATTGGACCAAGTAAAGAAACGTTGATGGAATATTCAATTTTCGATGCTTTTTCTTGCGGAATAAAACATTTTGTATTCATTATTAATGAACAATTTAATGCAGAAACTAAAAAATATTTTCAAAATTTAATTGAAAAAAATGGAGGTAAAGTAGAATTTGTTCTTCAAACGACGTATACATCTGTTCCGAGAGGAATTTATGATACAATAGAAAAACGTGAAAAACCTTGGGGAACTGGACATGCGTTAATGATTACAAAAAATCATTTAAACAATCCATTTATTGTAATTAATGCAGATGATTTTTATGGTCGTAAAGCATTTGAAAAAGCAAGTGAATTGGTTCAAAACGAAAAAATCACTGCAAATACTTATGGTATGGTTGCGTACAAATTGGCCAATACGATTAGCGAAAATGGTTCTGTTTCTCGCGGAGTATGTACTGTAACTAACGGTCATTTGGAGAATGTTGTAGAACGTACAAATATCTATTCTAACGAAAATGGAGAAATTGTTTTCGAAGAAGATGATAACGTTTTACCATTAGATGGAGATACGGCTGTATCGATGAATTTCTTTGTTTTACATCCTTCTATTTTCAGAAAATTAGAAGATAAATTTGAGGAATTTCTTCACGAAAATGCTTCTCAATTGAAAGCAGAATTTTTCTTGCCGAAAGTTGTAAATGATATGATCAAAGAAGATCAATTGGAAGTGATTGTAGAAAAATCGGATGACAATTGGTTCGGAATGACTTATCCAGAAGATAGAGAAGTTGTAGTAAATTCTATTCACAATTTAATCAATGATCAAAAATATCCAAATTCTCTTTGGACATAAAATATAATGGAGAAAATATTAAAACATTATTTCGAAAATATAGATCAAGTTAGTATTAATCCAATCAGTTCTGGTTGGATTAATTCTACTTATGAAGTTGAGTATGAAGGAAAAAAATATATTTTACAAAAAATAAACACGCACGTTTTTCCTCAACCAGAAGTAATTTCGAACAATATTGACATCATTTCTCGCCATCTAAAAGCAAAGAATTATCAAAATTCGGTAATCGAAATTGTAAAAGATTTGCAAGGAAATTTATTAGCAAAAGAAGATAGAGAAACTTGGAGAATGACTTCTTTTATTCCAAATTCTATTTGTTTTGAGAAAGTGGAATCTGCGGAACAAGCGTATGAAGCGGCGAAAACAATTAGTGAATTTCATTCGTATTTGTTAGATGTTAATGTTGATGAAATTTATCCTTCGATTGTCGGGTTTTTAGATTATCATAAACGTGTAAATGATTTCAAAAATGCATTGAAAAATGCTTCAACAGAGCGTTTAGAAGAAACGAAAGAAGAAGTTGCTTATATTTTGGATAATCTGTATCAAGTTGAAAAGTATTTAGAAATAGATTTCCCAAAGCGTGTCGTTCATGCTGATGCTAAAATCAGTAATTTCTTATTTAATAATGATAATCATTCGCAAGCAATCGCTGTGATAGACTGGGATACAATAATGCCAGGGAATATTTTGTGCGATTTTGGAGATATGATTCGTACATACGCAAACCTGAAAGCTGAAGACGATCCTAATCCTGAAAAATTGTTTGAACCTGATTATTATAAAGCGGTTAAAAATGGGTTTTTAGAACATTTAAAATATGATTTACAACCAATAGAGATCGAAAATATGGATTTTGTTGCGTATATTGTGATTTATATTCAGGCGGTTAGATTTTTGGCAGATTATTTAGAAAACGATATTTATTATTCGATTTCTTATCCAAAACAAAATCTAAATCGTACGATTAATCAAATCAATTTATTAAAAGCATTAACAAAATTTCATGAAGAAAATTCGGTTCGAAAAATATAAACCTACAGATTTTAATAACTTTTTTAAACTTGTTCAGGACGACGAAGTGATGAAATATATCTCTGGAAAAGGTTTGAATGAAGAGCAAGCAAATCACAAATTTACATCAATCTTAGAAAAAGGTAGCGTTAACGAAAACCTTGGTTTTTTTAAGGTTTATGACGAAAACGACACACTTTTAGGTGATTGTAAATTGGTGTATAACAAACATATCGAAAATTCACTTGAAATAGGTTATTTATTGAAAAAAGAATTTTGGAGAAAAGGTTTTGGATCAATGATTTGCGAACATTTATTAGCAGAATCAAAAGAAAAATTTCCTGATTTGCAAGTAATGGCTGTCATCGATCCTGATAATGTTGCTTCAAGAAAGTTGTTAGAAAAGTTTAATTTTGAATCGTATTGGAAAGGCATCGAAAATGATTTGCCTACAGAAAAATTGCTTTTAAAAGAGAAATGATACGAGTAAAAGATGTCGCTTTGGCGATGGAAGAAATAGCGCCTTTGGCGTATGCAGAGGATTTTGACAATGTTGGATTGCTAGTTGGTGATTACAATAATGAGGTAACAGAGATCTTGGTAACGTTGGACACAACACCAGAAGTTGTGGAAGAAGCGATTGAGAAAAATTGTAATTTGATTGTGAGTTTTCATCCAATTATTTTTTCTGGTTTAAAGAAATTGAACGGAAAAAATTATGTTGAAAAAGCTGTGATGACAGCAATCAAAAATGGAATTAATATTTATGCAACGCATACAGCTTTAGATAATTCGAAAGTTGGAGTTAATTTCAAAATTTCTGAACAATTAGCTTTATTGAATACGAAAATTCTTATTCCAAAATTGCAAACTATCAAACAATTAATTACCTATGTACCAACAGAACATGCTGAGCAATTGAAATTTGCGTTGTATGAAGCGGGTGCAGGAAAAATTGGGAATTATGATTCGTGTGGTTTTGCGATAGAAGGCGAAGGAAATTATCGACCAACTGCTGGTGCAAATCCGTTTATTGGCGAAATAGGGAAATTGGAAGCAGTAAACGAAACGCGAATAGAGGTTATTGTTCCGCAACATTTGGAAGGTGATGTGATGAATGCTTTGTTCAAAAATCATCCGTACGAAGAAGTTGCTTATTCTGTTATTTCGTTGAATAATCAAAATAATTATATTGGAATTGGAATGATTGGAGAGTTGGAAAATGAAATGGAAGAACTCAATTTTTTCAATTATCTAAAAACTCAAATGAATACACCCGTTATTCGTCACTCGAAATTATTAAACAAAAAAATAAAGAAGGTTGCTGTACTTGGAGGTTCTGGCGCATTTGGAATAAAAAATGCAATTTCGGCTGGAGCGGACATTTATATCACGGCTGATTTGAAATATCACGATTTTTTTACAGCTGAAAATAAGCTTGTTTTGGCAGATATTGGACATTTTGAATCGGAACAGTTTACAAAAAACTTAATAACTTCGTATCTTAAAGAAAAATTTACTAATTTTGTGGTCTTTAATTCTGGAATTAATACCAATCCTGTTAATTATTGTTAACTATGTCTGAAACAAAAAATATCAAAGAACTAAGCGTAGAAGAAAAACTTCGCGCGTTATACGACTTGCAATTAATTGATTCACGTTTAGATGAAATCAGAAACACAAGAGGTGAATTACCTTTAGAAGTTGAAGATTTGAGCGACGATGTTGCACAATTAGAAACGAGAATCCAAAAAATAGTTGACGAAACTAAAGGTTTGGATGAAGAAATTAAATTGAAGAAAGAAGCAATCAAAAATGCTGAAGCTTTAATTAAAAAATACACGAAACAACAAGATAACGTACGAAACAATAGAGAATTTGATGCTTTAGCGAAAGAAGTAGAGTATCAAGGTTTGGAAATTGAGTTATCTGAGAAACGTATTCGTGAGTTTACAGTTAAAATTTCTCAAAAAAATGCACAAGTTGAAGAATTTAATGCAAAATTAAACTCAATGAAAGAGCATTTATCTCACAAACAAGCTGAGTTGGATACAATTGTAAAAGATACAGAAAAAGAAGAAAGTAATTTATTGAAATTATCTTCTGAATATTCTGCTAAAATCGAACAAAGATTATTAGACGCTTACAGCCGTATCAGAAATTCTGTGAAAAATGGTTTAGCTGTTGTTCCTGTACAACGTGGAGCTTCTGCGGGATCTTTCTTTACAATTCCACCACAAAGACAAATGGATATCGCTCAACGTAAAAAAATTATCGCTGACGAACATTCAGGACGTATCTTAGTTGATTTGGAATTAGCTTTAGAAGAGCAAGAAAAAATGGAAATCATTATCAAAGGATAATTTTCTTTGTTAAAAAATATTTTATTTAATATCAAAGTGTTACACGATTGTGTAACACTTTTTTTATGCTAAAACTAGTTGTTGTTATTTTTTAGCACGCTATTTGTAATACTGGCAATATAATTAGTTTGAAAATTTAGAAATTATGAAAAAAATTATATTTTTAGCAATGTTAGCTGTCTCGTCTATCTCATTAACATCTTGTGTGAATAATGATGATGGCTATTATGAACCTGAAATTGTTAATGTTGGACAAATCAATTATGATGGTGTATCATTTCCGCTTCGAAATGCAGTTGTTGCAGATATAAAAAAGGCTGATGGCGGATTTTATTATAGTGTAGAATTATCTACAAATCCAGTTCCTAAGAATGGTAAATTAAATGGAGCTTATTTGTATTTAGAAATTTTCCAAAGAGGTGATTTAAGTTTTAATGGATCTTACGTAACAGAAAATAATGATAGAGGATTGGATTATATCGAATATTATGAAGATCCTATAATGCAAAATTATGTGCCAGTTCTTAATTCTGGAACGTTTGCTTTGTTAGATACAGATTTTTCTTCTGGATCTATTAATCTAAAAAATTATTTTGACCCTTATAACAGAAGTTTATTATCTACAAACTTTGCATTGAGAGTTTCGAATGGTAAAACATTGACTGGTGATTTTGATGGATTATTTGATTTTATCCAATTATACAGCAAATCTGCTAAAGATGCTGTAAGTGCAAAATCTGCATCAACAGAAAGAGTAAAAACAGGAGTGAGAACACCTTCTGCAAGAAAATAAAATTTCAATTCATAGATACAAAAAACTCCGCTAAATATTTAGCGGAGTTTTTTATTGATATACTTTTTTGATTAAGCTTCTACTTCTTTATCACGATTCTTTGGAAAACGGCGATAACCTTTCAAATTAAATCTAAAATCTTTTTTCGTTGGACGAACAATAATACGTAATGATGAATCATTTGTAAAATAATTTTGAGCCCAATTAAAGAAAATAGCCAGTTTGTTGCGAACAGTCAAGATTAACATTAAGTGTAAGAACATCCATGTAAACCATGCCAAACGTCCAGAGAAAGAGAATTTAGGTAAGTCAACAACAGCTTTATGTTTTCCTATTGTAGCCATAGATCCTGGATCTTGATATTCAAATAAAGTTAATTTATCTTCTGATAAACCTTGTCCAATTTTATTGAAATTTTTGGCTAAATTCATAGCTTGATCCCCAGCAACACGTGCTAATTGAGGATGTCCATGAGGATATTTAGGTGTTTCCATACAAGAAATGTCACCAATAGCATATATGTTATCAGTTCCAATAATTTTACTTGTACGATCTACCTTAAAACGGTTACCTCTTTGTAACTCTTCTTGAGACACAGCTCCTTCAGGAATATTTCCTGTAACACCAGCAGACCAAATTAAATTTTTTGTTTTGATTGTGCGTCCGTCAGCTAAGGAAATAGTTTTTCCATCATAATCTGTAACTCGTCCTTCTGTCCAAATATGCACTCCCATATTTGTCAAATATTCGTGAGACTTTTTATGAGCTAAATCAGACATAGGTCCTAATAAATTAGGACTTCCTTCAATCAAATAAATATTCAATTTAGAGAAATCTAAATCTGGATAATCTTTTGGTAGAATGTGTTTTTTCATATGTGCAATTGCACCAGAAAGTTCTACTCCAGTTGGTCCACCACCAACAACAACAATGTTCAAAATTTCTTCTAATTCTTCTTCTGACTCAGCAGAATAAGCACTTTCAAAATTTGTTAACAATCTGTTTTTTAGCGTTAAAGCTTCGTTTGTGGATTTCATTGGGAATGATAATTCCTCAATTTGCTTATTACCAAAGAAATTTGTGGTACATCCCATGGCAATAACCAAATAATCGTAAGAAAAATCTCCGATTGTGGTTTCAACAATATTAGCTTCTTTTTTTATAGCTGTTACTTCAGCTAATCGTACGCTGACATTTTTACTTCCTTGAAATACTTTTCGTATAGGAAACGAAATATCACTAGCGTTTATTCCTGCTGTAGCAACTTGATAAAAAAGAGGTTGAAATTGATGATAGTTATAACGGTCAATAAGTGTAACAGAAAAGTGTGGGTTATTATTTAATTTACGGGCTAATTTAAGTCCGGCAAATCCAGCACCTAAAATGACAATCTTTTTCTTTTCCAAAATTCACTTTTTTGTAAAATTACGAACAAACTAAGAAACAATGAAAGATTTATTAAAAATTATTCTGAACCTTAGATATTTACTATGATATCGGATTGATTATTAGATTTTTTTAAATTTATGTTTTTTGTCAGTTTTAAATAAATTGTTAAAATTATTTGTGATTTCATGTATTTCTAAGCTTTTTTAATTTTGTTGAAAGATTAGAATTTAAACAATTTTTAAGCTGAATCGTTTTAAGAAATCAATCAAATTCACGAATTTTATTCCAAATTAATTAAGTCAAAAAAACAAGTAATGAGCAAATTATTTGAATCAATCAGTATAAATGAATCTATTTCATTAAAAAATAGAATTATTATGTCGCCAATGTGCCAATATTCTTCGGAAGATGGTTTTCCAAATGATTGGCATTTTCAACATTATGTTTCGCGTGCAGTTGGCAATGTTTCGGCGATTATACAAGAAGCTACCGCTGTTATTGCAGATGGTCGAATTTCGTATGGCGATTTAGGAATTTGGAAAGATGAACATATCGAAGTGTATCAAAAATTAACTTCCGAAATTAAAAAATACAATTGTGTTCCTGGGATTCAGTTAGCGCATGCAGGAAGAAAAGCAAGTACAGAAAAGCCTTGGTTGGGACACCATCAAATAAAATCTGACGAAAAAAATGGTTGGAAAACAGTTTCGAGTTCTAATTTACCTTTTAATGAATCGGATGAAATTCCACATCAATTAACAATTTCTGAAATTAAAGATGTTGTAAAAGAATGGGGAAAAGCAACTGAACGCGCGATAAAAGCTGGTTTTGAAATTTTAGAAATTCATGGTGCGCATGGATATTTGGTTCATCAATTTTTGTCGCCTTTAATCAATAATCGAACAGATGAATATGGTGGAAGTTTCGAGAATAGAATTCGTTTTGTGTTGGAAATTGTTGCTGAAATGCAAAAATATATTACAACTCAATCGCTTTGGGTTCGTTTGTCAGCTTCGGATTGGGCAGAAAATGGTTGGAATTTAGAAGAAACAATAGAATTGTGTAAGATTTTAAAACAAAATGGAGTAGAAGTGATTGATGTTTCGTCTGGAGGAGGTGTGAGTCATCAAAAGATTGATGTCAAAAAAAATTATCAAGTTCCATTCGCAAATGAAATTAAAAACCAAGTCGAAATCATTACTGGAGCTGTTGGATTAATTTTTGAGCCAAAACAAGCCGAAGAAATTCTTCAAAATGAAGAAGCAGATTTAATCTTTTTAGGAAGAGAATTATTACGCGATCCATATTTTGCATTACGTGCTGCAAAAGAGTTAGAAGAAGATATAAAGTGGTTGCCACAATATGAAAGAGCAAAAAATAATCATTACGCATAAATTATGTTAGCATTAAAAAAAATCCATCATATTGCAATCATTTGTTCGGATTATCAAAAATCAAAACATTTTTACACAGAAATTTTAGGATTCGAAATTGTGCAAGAAGTTTACCGAAAAGAACGTGATTCTTATAAATTAGATTTAGCTTTGCAAAATTATTACTGCATCGAATTATTTTCTTTTCCTAATCCACCAAAACGTGTTTCTCGACCAGAAGCTTCTGGATTGAGACATATTGCTTTTGCTGTGGAAAATATAGAAAATGAAGTAGAAAAATTAACGCAGTTGAATGTGATGGTAGAGCCAATTCGTGTGGATGAATACACGCAAAAGAAGTTTACTTTTTTTGAAGATCCCGACGGTTTGCCGATAGAATTATACGAAGAATAGAAGAATAAATGGTAAAAAAGAGTTTACTTGCCTTAGCAATGGGAGGTTTAGCCATCGGAATGACGGAATTTTCGATGATGGGAGTTTTAGAAGATTTTGCAAAAGATTTGAATATTTCAATTCCAACAGCAGGGAATTTTATATCAATGTATGCAATGGGCGTAATGGTTGGAGCTCCAACATTGATCATGGCTACAAGTAAATATTCGCCTAAAAAAGTATTAATCTTTTTTATGTTATTGTTTACCATTTTTAACTCACTTTTTGTTATCGCACCAAGTTATAATACCTTATTAATTGCTCGTTTTATGTCTGGTTTACCTCATGGAGCATTCTTCGGTGTAGGATCTGTTGTGGCAGCACAATTAGCAACAAAAGGAAAAGAAGCGCAAGCTATTTCGATTATGTTTGCGGGATTAACGTTTGCGAATTTAGTCGGAGTTCCATTAGGGACGAAATTAGGACAAGTTTTTTCGTGGCGATTAACGTTTGGGATTATTGCAAGTTTAGGATTAATCACAATGTTAGCGATTTCGCTTTGGGTTCCAAATCTTAAAAATACAAACAAAGGAAGTTTAGTAGAGCAATTAAGTTTCTTCAAAAAATGGGAAGCTTGGGTATTAATTGTGATGATTTCTATCGGAACTTCAGGATTATTTGCGTGGATAAGTTACATTTCTCCATTAATGACAAATGTGGCAGATTTACCCAAAACAAAAGTTCCAATTATTATGACCTTGATTGGTCTAGGAATGTTTGTAGGTAATTTTATAGGTGGAAAATTGGCAGATACCATGTCGCCAAATAAAGCTGCAATTATCTCATTTGCTTCGATGGCGATTTGTTTAGTGATTGTTTATTTCACTTCTCACATACAAATAATGGCTTATATTATGTCGTTTATTACGGGATTAATTGCGTTTACAATTGGTTCGCCAATTCAAATGATGTTGATTAATAACGGAAAAGGATCCGAAACTTTAGCCGCAGCAGCTGGTCAAGCAAGTTTTAATATCGGAAATGCTTTAGGTGCATTTTTAGGAGGAATTCCGATTGCAATGGGGTTAGGATTTAATTCGCAATTGTGGGTTGGCTTTATTATGGCTTCGGTAGGATCAATAATTGCAGCAATCTTTTTACAATTAAAATCGAAAAGAGTTTAAAAATATTACTTCAATCATAATCAAAGGATGTTCTACGGAGCATCCTTTTTTAGTTTATATTTGTAACAAATTAAACTCAAATGAATCATTACAAAGCTCTTATTATAGATGATGAACACTTTGCTCAACAAGGGTTAAAGAAAATTATTCAACATGCTTTGCCAGATTTTTTTGTTTCCATTGATACTGCAAATTCTGTAAAAGAAGGCGTTGAAAAAATTAAGGAAAATCAACCAGATATCGTTTTTTTGGATATTCACATGCCAGAGGAATTTGGGTTTAAATTATTTGATTATTTCGATGATATTACGTTTGATGTCATTTTCACAACAGCTCATTCAGACTATATTTTAGAAGCTGTAAATCAATGGGGATGTTTGGGTTATTTGATGAAACCTATTTCAATTTCTGATCTTAAAGTATTATTGAATCGTTTTGTAGAGCGTCAAAATCAAACAAAAATAACGAAAGAGATTATTAATATTGCAGATGATTTTGAAGATGAAGTAGAAACTGATAATCTGAAAGACGTTTTCAAAAATGAGCATGGAATTATATTTATTCCATCTATAACAGAGGTTTTGGTACTGAAAATTGAAAATATTATTTACTGTAAAGCAGATGATAGTTATTGTACAATTTTTACTGAAAAAGAGGCGTACATGGTAACTAAAACGCTGAAAGAGGTAGAAAATTTAATTGATCAAACCAATTTTTTCCGTGTCAATAGATCGTATTTGGTTAATATTAATTTTGCTAAAAAATTTGATAAACGAAACAATTTATTGATTCTGAATTGTCATCCAAAAGATGGTGAATCAAATCTTCCTGTAACTTCTTTGGGGTATAAAATTTTATCGAATGTGGTTGCGTAACTTCATTTTTTTACTTGTTTTATTTCATTGCTCTCATCAACTTTCTGCGCAATATGTTCTGACAAAACAATACACGTACGAAAATGGCTTGCCTGCCAATGAGATTTTGAGTGTTTACAAAGATTCTCGTAAAATCTTGTGGGTTGGAACTCGTTTTGGCGTATTTGTGAAAGACATGGACAATTTCAAAATGATGAAACGCTTCGAGAAAGTACAATACAATAATGTTTGGACAATAATAGAAGATAAGCAATATAATGTTTGGTTCGGAAGTTACGGACAAGGGATATTGAAATTTACTGGTCAACGTTTTGAACAAATTAATACAGCGAAAGGATTAGTTTCGGATCGTGTTCGAAATTTATTTTATTTAGATGATTTAATATATGTTGCTGCGCAAGGTGGCGTTTCGATTATTGATACAAAATCAAAGAAAATTTATAATCCTTCTTTTGAAAAAAATAACAATATTGTGTTCGAAGCGGTATCTTTTTTCGAATATCAAAACAAGGTTTATGTTGCAACAATAGATCATGGTGTTTATGAAGTTCATCGCGATAAGTTGAAGTTGGTCAATCCTTTCAATCGAATTAATTATAGTTTTTTGAATAATAATGATTTGTATTTGTCATCTTCTAAAGGTCTTAATATCATTTCGATAAACGATTTTTTGAATAAAAAATTGAATTTTAAAACCTACGATTTTCCAGTTTTTAGAAATCACAACATTTCAGATAAACGTCATTCTCTTTTATTAGCTGGTTACGAAACGGGTGCAGGAAATGGAATGGTTGCCGAATTAAAGGACAATAAAATAACAGATCAAACAGAAAATTTTAAAATCACTTCGGATTATCCATATCGAGTTTTTAGTAGTAAAACGGATGATTTAATTTATGTTGGAAGTGCTGATAAAGGACTTTTTGAAGTTCATTTTAATCATTTTTTAGATTTTTCAACGATTGATAATAAAAGAGTCATTGAAATTCTAAAAGTTGCGAATACACAATATTTTTTAACACCAGAAGGACTTTATTTTCAAGAGAATAATGTATTCAATAAGCAGATAAAGAGAAATGCTTTTTATCAATATATGCTTCGAAATAAGTCAAAATTCAAAGATTTTTTAAGTCAATCAAATAAAGATTTTTATGAAATTGATTTTGATTTGAAAGAAAAAAATCTTCGTTTTTATAAAATGATTATTCGTCATAATTCGTTTATTATAGCAACTAATTTAGGACTTTTCGAGTTAGATTTTAATGGAGAATTCAAAGATTATTTACCTAATCGAACAAGTCAATTTACATATTTTAATAATCAATTTATTCAGACAAATCCTTTTGGAGGAATTTTGGTTTTTGATGATCTGAATAATCTAAAATATCACGCATATTCAGCTACGCAAGCGAATGTTCCGAAAGATGTTGTTTCGATTTGTCAAAATAAAAAAGCTGTATTTTTTGGTTCTTCTTTGGATGGATTATTCAAGTATGAAAATGGAAATTTTATTTCTTATTTGCAAAATAATCAGTTTAATGAATCTAAAATTAAAATGATAAAATGCGTTGGAGATAATCAGTTGTTGGTTGCAACAGAATTTGCGAAAGTCTATATTTTAGAGGTAAAAGGAGATGAATTAATCACAAAAAAAGTAATCAATATTCGTGAAATTGGCGGGGAAAATATCAGTTCAATTGACATTTTTGGGAACTCAATTCTGATTGGAACCAATCGTAATTTACTCGTTTTCAATAATGGTAAAACATATATGATTGGTAATGAACAAGGTTTTGTAAATAAGGATATACATTCGTCTATTTTTGACGGAAAAACGGCTACAATTGGTGTTGAAAATGGATATTATAAGTTAAATCTTGAGAATTTATTAAAGCAAAAAAATCAGTCGAAAGAGATTATAATTACAAGTTTTAAAATTAATGATCAATCTTTTGGAATAGATAAATTTATGTGGTTTGATTTGATTGATAAAGATTTGAATTTAAAGAATAATGAGAATAATATTACATTAAATTTTGCTGTGGTTGATGCTAATTTTGCTCAAAGTTATAAGTACAGATATCGTGTAAATCCTGATGAAAAGTGGAACGAGTATTTTTATAACCCATCTATTTATTTGCGGAATATACCATATGGTAAATATCGTGTTCAATTAGAAATAACGGATACAAGCAATGGACAAAAACAAATTATTGATTTGGTTTCGTTGAATGTTGACGAACCTTTTTACTTGAATATTTATTTTATTTTGTTGTCAGTCTTAACTTTAGGATTGATTATTTATCGTTATAATACAAATAAAATCAAGACGTTAAATAAATTTAATCAATTAAAAATTAGTCAATTAAATGAAAAAAATACTCAAGAAAATCAACGTTTGCAATTAGAGCGGCAATTAACCGAAACGAAGTTAACAGCTTTACAATCGCAAATGAATCCGCATTTTATTTTCAATGTGCTGAATTCTATTCAGTTTTATATTTTGGATAATGATATTGATAATGCGTTAAATTCGTTGGGACGTTTTTCTCACTTGATTCGTCAGATGTTAAATCTTTCAACAAAAGATGAAATTAGTTTGAAAGACGAAATTGATTTTTTGAAATTATATGTTGAAGTTGAGAATTTTAGATGGAAAAATAAAATAGAATTTGATGTTCAAATTGATAGTCAATTGGATATTTATCGCATCAAAATTCCTCCAATGTTGATTCAACCAATTATCGAAAATTCTTTTGTTCACGCATTTGATCAAAATCATTTACAACCGATTATCAAATTGATTATTCGTGTAAAAATTGATTATTTAGAAATAATCATTGAAGATAATGGAAAGGGAAATACAACACAAATTACGCAAAATAAAACTCACGATTCGAAAGCACTTAAGATAGTTAATGAGCGTTTACAATTGCTTAATCGTAATATTGAAGAAAATATTTTTATAAATTTTCATGAAAAAGGAACAAAAGTTCGAATGATTTTGAAAGTTGATTAAAATTTCACCTGAATAAATTCACAATTCACCTTGCTGAAACGTGAATTAACGAAATCTGAACTCTATTTTAATGATAGATATTATTCAGTATATATATTTGTTGTATCGATTTCAAACTAAGTATTAAACTTTGATGCTTTGTTTTCTAAACCTATGAAGACACCATAAAAGTATCTTAAAAGTTACATTTTTCGACGTGTGAGTCAAAAAATTTTACAACAAGAAGCTACTGCAAAGTAGCTTTTTTTTATCTTTATCCCCATGAAAAATGTACAATTAGGAAATACAGATTTAGAAATAAAACCAATTTTTTTCGGAGGAAATGTTTTTGGTTGGACATTGAATGAAGAAGAATCTTTTCGAATTTTAGATGGATTTTTGGACAGAGGATTTAATGCGATAGACACTGCAAATAACTATTCGTATTGGGTGGAAGGTAATGTTGGAACAGAGTCTGAACGAATTATCGGAAATTGGTTAAAATCGAGAGGAGTGAGAGATCAAATTGTTTTGGCAACGAAAGTTGGTGGACGAAATATGATTCAAGATAAGCCAAATACTACAAAAGCTCATATCTTAAAAGAAGTAGAAGAATCACTTATCCGTTTACAAACAGATTATATCGACTTGTATCAAACTCATTATGATGATGTAAATACACCTGTAGAAGAAACTTTATCCGTTTATAATCAATTGATAAAAGAAGGAAAAGTGAGATTTATAGGAGCTTCTAATTTTTCTTCGGAGCGATTGATTGAATCGTTGGATAAATCAGAACTTTATAATTTGCCGCAATACAAAACCTTGCAACCTGAATATAATTTGTATGATCGTCAGCATTTTGAAGAATTTTTGCAACCTGTTGCTGAGAAATATAATTTAGCTGTTATCCCTTATTACAGTTTAGCGAGTGGTTTTTTATCAGGTAAATATAAAACTGAAGAAGATTTACAACAAAGTTTGCGCGGTAATGGAATCAAAAAGTATTTGAATGAAAGAGGATTCAAAATTTTGGACGCTTTACAAACTATTTCTACACGATATAATATTTCTTATTCGGCAGTTGCATTGGCTTGGTTAATGGATCAGAAAACTGTTGTAGCTCCCATTGCGAGTGCAACTAAGGAACAACATCTTGATGCTTTTGTAGAAGGTGTAAATGTGCAATTATCTCATGATGATGTTAAACTTTTGACTGAAGCAAGCGAATATTAGAATGGAAAATTTACAAATGAAACCCAAATTAACTCCAATCATTTTATGGATAATGATTATTGGGAGCGGTTTGGTTGTGGCAAATAATTATTACAATCAGCCATTATTGTCATTAATCGCTAAAGATTTTAATGTTTCCGAAAGTAAAGTTTCTAATATTGCAATGTTAACACAAATTGGATACGCTTGTGGATTGTTGTTTATTATTCCTTTAGGAGATTTACTGAAACGAAAACGAATGATCTTAATCGATTTTGTTTTTATAATCGCAGCTCTTTTGGGAATGTATTTTGCACCATCTGTAAGCTGGCTTTTTCCATTAAGTTTTCTAATCGGTTTCACCTCAGTTATTCCGCAAGTTTTTGTGCCAATGGCGGCTGAATTAGCTGAACCTCAAAAAAAAGCGCAAGCTGTCGGGATGGTTATGAGTGGTTTGCTTGTTGGTATTCTACTTTCTCGTGTTTTTAGTGGCTTTATTGGTGAATATTTAGGATGGCGAGAAGTTTATATGATAGGCGCAATTTTAATGTTTGTTCTATGGATTTTTATCTATATATTTTTACCAGAAATACAACCAAATTTCAAAGGAACTTATGGTAATTTGATGAAATCGATTGTAGATTTAGTAAAAAATCAACCACAATTAAGATTAGCTTCTTTTCGTGGAGCTACAGGTTTTGCAGCATTTAGTGCATTTTGGACAACATTGGTTTTTCACTTAGAAGAAGCACCATTTTTTGTTGGAAGCGATATTGCTGGTGCTTTTGGATTAATTGGAGCAGTAGGAGCATTAGCTGCTGCATTAGTTGGTAGAGTTTCAAAAGTTCTGTCAACATCAAAAATTATCTTTTATTCCATCATTACTATGCTAATTTCTTGGGGATTTTTCTATGAATTTGGCTATACATATTGGGGATTAATTGTTGGTGTAATTTTGATCGATTTAGGTTTACAGGCAATGCATGTTTCTAATCAAACCATTATTTTTGGATTAGATGCCAAAGCAGGAAATCGAGTGAATACAGTTTACATGACAAGCTATTTTATTGGTGGATCTTTAGGAACATTTATTGCAGCAAATGCGTGGGATAAATTTCAATGGAATGGAGTGGTTGCTGTTGGCGTTTTTTTTACTTTAATCTGTTTGATTTCTCATATTTTATTCAATAAAAATAATAAGTGATGAAAGATTTTTCTTATGAAATAACATATAAAACAGCGAGAAGTAGCGGTGCAGGAGGGCAAAATGTAAACAAGGTTGAAACGATGGTTTTAGCAAAATGGAACGTTGAAGTTTCCCAATTTTTTTCTGATGAAGAAAAAGCATTAATCACAGAAAAGCTAAAAAATAAGATTAATTCAGAAGGATTTTTACAAATCAATTCGCAAGAATCTCGCTCTCAATTGGACAATAAAGAATCTGCAACAAAGAAAATGTTAGAATTAGTTGAAAAAGCATTGATTATTCCAAAGTTTAGAAAAAAGACTAAACCTACTAAAGCTTCTCAGCAAAAAAGACTGAATCAAAAGAAACAACAAGCTGAGAAAAAAGACTGTCGTAGGTTTAAATTTTAGAACAATTAAATTCGATCAACTAAAAAAATTAATAAACTACATTGTATTGCTATAATCATTACTATTTTAAAAATAAAAGACTTTTTTCTTATTTTATGACGATAAATCTGCATTGACATAAGAGAACCAATTGTTCCACCAATCAAAGTCACAAAACAAAGTGCTAATTCAGATACACGTCTTTTACCAATAATTGAGTTTTTTTATCTATTTTAAATAAAAAAAAAGAGAGGACGTTGATAAGGAGTAGAGTAAAAAATAAATATTTATCCATTCAGTGTGTGATTAAGTAGTAAAAATACTTATAATTAGGTAGATAAAAAATATTTTTCCTAGAAATCTATGTTGTTTATCTTTGTACTTCAAAATCATAAAAAATCTTCAAAAAATAAATTGTAAAATTCTAATTATAAAATAATTATGCAAGATTTAAAAGGGAAAAATGCTTTAGTCACAGGAGGTAGTAGAGGTTTAGGAAAAGCTGTTGCTTTGGCATTGGCTAAAGAAGGTGTTAATGTAGCTGTGACAGGACGAAATACAAAGACATTAGAAGAAACTGTAGAAGAGATCAAAAGTTTTGGAGTAAAAGCGGATTATTCGATTTTTAATGTAGCTGAAAAAGTTGAAGTGAAAATGCAACTTGAACGATTAATTGAGAGTTTTGGAGCGTTTGATATTTTGATTAATAATGCCGGTATTGCGGCTTTCGGAAGTTTTTTGGAAATGCCAGAAAATGATTGGGAAGAGATTGTGCGTACCAATTTATTTGGACCATATTATGTTTCTAAAGCTGTAATTCCTTCGATGGTAGAGTTAGGAAGTGGTGATATTATCAATGTATCTTCAACTGCAGGATTAAAAGGAAACGCAGTAACTTCTGCTTATTCAGCTTCAAAAGCGGGATTGATAGGTTTATCAGAATCATTAATGTTCGAATTAAGAAAGAAAAACATTCGTGTTACGACTTTAACTCCAAGTACAATTGCATCTGAGATGTCAAAAGATGTGTTGAAAATCACAGACGGAAATCCAGAAAAAGTGCTTCAGCCTGAAGATTTTGCTCAATTAATTGTCGATTTATTAAAATTAGATAAACGCGCAATGTTGGCATCAGCTTCTTTGTGGTCTACAAATCCTTAAAAATTGATTAATTAATCATATTTATAAAATCCAATTTCATTTAGAAATTGGATTTTTTTTGAAAAAATATTTTGCAGAATCATTTTTTATATTAACTTTGAATTGCAAAGTACTTTTAATATGAGCACAAATAATCCTGTAGAAAGTTTAAACGAAATCAAATCAATGATGCAACGCACATCAAAATTCACAAGTATTAGTGGATGGAGTGGTGTTTGGGTTGGAGTAGTGGGAATGATTTCTGCTTTTATCGCTTATGTTTTGATTCTACAAGATGCACTTCAAGTAAATTATAGAGGAACATTGACACCTATTTTAATGAATAATTTAGAAATTAAATTATTCATTTTAGGAATTGTAACTTTAATGGTTGCATGTATTGGAGGTTTCTTTTTTATGACCAGAAAATCGACAAAAGATGACGTTAAATTTATAAATCCAGTTACAAAACGAATATTGCGTAAATTTCTTTTTGTTTTAATCGTTGGAGGAATAGTAAGTCTGATCTTCATCAATAATTTTAGTTTTGCTTATGTAGCTCCAGCAACGCTTTTGTTTTACGGCTTAGCTTTGTATACGGTAGAACGTGACACAATTGTAGAAATAAAATATTTGGCAATGTGCGAAATATTTTTAGGGTTATTGGCTTTCTATTTTATTTTCAATGGTTTATTGTTTTGGTTTATTGGTTTCGGGATTTTACATCTAATTTTTGGGATTTGGATGGTGCGAAAATATGATTACAAAGCTTAAATTTGCAACATGGATTTTAATCTTAATAAATTAAACAAAGTCTTTGATAATCGTATTCGTGTGGGAATTATGAGTGCTTTGGTCATGAATGAAGAAATTTCTTTTAAGGATTTGAAAGACTTTTTAGATTTGACTGATGGCAACTTGGCTTCGCACTTAAAAAACCTAGAAGAAAACGATTATATGACTGTACACAAAGGATTTATAGGTCGAAAAACGAATACAACTTATTCGATAACAGCACTTGGAAAACAAGCTTTTCAGGAGCATTTGAACTATCTTGAAAAATTAATAAAGAATATAAAATAATTTTTTTTGCATTTAAACTTTGAAAAACAAAGTACTTTATAAAATAAATAATAAAATTCAAACTTATGGAAAACAATGATTTAAAAAATGAATATCAACCTGAAAATCAATCAGTTTATTCACAAAACAAAACAATGATAAAAGGATTTTTGGTATGTCTTTTAGTTTTAGGACTTTTAATTCCGATTCCGTTCATATTAAATTTAATTGAAGAACGACAAGGAAACAAGGAAAAAGTAATTACCGAAATTTCAGATAAATGGAGTGGGAAACAGACAATTTATGGTCCTTTTATCGAGGTTACTTACATGGAAAATGTAAATGATGGACAAGGAAAAGTTGTGAAGCAACAAGTGAAAAAGTATATTTCTGCTAATGATTTAAATATAAATGGAACGATTGATACGCAGTTAAAAAGTCGTAGTATTTATGAAGCAGTAGTTTACAATTCGAAACTGAATATCAATTCGAAATTTAAGAATTATAGCGATATGCTTAATGAAGTGGAAGTATGTGCAGAAAATGTAGTTTCGACTAAAATTGTTTTTGGAATCTCTGATTCTAAAGGATATGAGAACAAAGTAATTGTACAATCTAACAACAAAAATTATCCATTGAATATGGATAATATAACTTCTACAATTACTATTCAACCAGAAGTTAGAGTAGAAAATGGAGAATATTTGGAACAAGTGAGTACCACTAAAAAAGTGATGCCTGTGCAAATGATGTCTCAAAAAATAGATCCTTCTACATTCGATTTTAATCAAGTTTCAATCAATTTGGTGATGAAAGGTTCTCAAATGTTGAATATCATTCCATCTGCGATTAATACAAAAGTTGATTTGGCTACAAATTGGAAAGATTTGAAATATGATGGAAATTTTTTACCTAATTCTGATCCCGAAACGAAGAATGGAAAAACAAATGTAAAATGGTCTATTTATCAACAAAATCCTTTGCAAGGACAGATTTGGCAAGACGCTTCTAACTTTTCTGATTATAGTTTTGGCGTTAATTTCTTGCAGATGAACGATCATTATGACAAAACATATCGTTCGACAAAATATGCGATTCTGTTCATTGGATTAACATTTGTAGCATTTTTCTTTATCGAAAGCCGAAATAATTTCAACATTCACTTGGTACAATATGCGTTAGTTGGATTTGCAATCTGTGTCAATTTTGTGTTATTGTTATCGTTGTCAGAATATTTAGGATTTGATATTGCTTACTTTATTTCATCTGGTGCAACTATTTTATTGATTACATTTTTTGTCAATTCTTTCCTAAAATCATTTGGTTTCACATTCAAAATTACATTAATGTTAATTTTATTATACACATTTATTTACAGTGTTTTACAACTCAAAGAACACGCGTTATTAGTAGGAAGTATAGGATTATTTATCATTGTTGCAATCCTAATGTACTATTCAAAAAACATCGAATGGAACAAAACAAAATAACATTTGCACACTTATTTTTTGGGATTTTTGTCATCGGTCTTGTACTGATGGCAATTTCCTTTACGGATATTGTGATTAAAAATAATGATACAATTTTCAGCTTTTCTATTCTTATTTTAGAGCTTGTGATTTGCTTATTTGCAATGTCATTTTATTTGAAAATTGATAAGATTTCGGAGTTGTTTTTAGGAAAAATTTTCTCTAATTCTGGACAAATATTTGTTTGGACCAACATTACATGGCTTTGTATTCCAGTAGCTTTTGTTTTGGATGTAACAATTATTCGAGGATTTCATGATTTAAGTTTTTATTTGCCGCTTTTAGGTTATTTATTGTTTCTTTTAATTATAGTCGATTTTTTTGCAGCAATATTCTACACTAATTTTGATGATGAAGAAACGATAGGTTTTAATTATCTTAATTATTTTTCGATTTTTTTAGCGGTAGTTTTAATACTATTTTTTAGTTTGATTATAATACTTTTCGCTGTTTTTGAGTATCCTTCAATATCAATCTGTTTTATGATGTTTAATATTTACCTCATAAATATTATTACAAAAATTTTAAAATTAAAAGCTTAAAAATTTTTGTTATGAATGTTTACTTTGAAACTATGAAGATAGATATTCAATATTTTCAGCCAAAAGGAGAAGGTTATACACCAACGAATCGAATTATCACTTTAGATAAAATTTCAAATCAATTAAGATTTGATGATATCGATGATTAAAACATTCATAATATATAAAGTTTAAAATCTGATAAATATAAAAATTATTATTCAAATCTGTCAAATTTATAAATTAGCTGTGTGATTATCGAATAATTCTACTAAGTTTAAGGCTTGAAAATGCAATTGTAGTAATTTGCGAACCGTTTTTTAAAACAGATAGAATTATTAAATATATGAAAAGTAAAAAGTTAACCAATGTATTAACACTTGGATTTGCGTTGTTTGCGATGTTTTTTGGTGCAGGAAACCTTCTTTTACCTCCTTTGATAGGATTAGAAGTGGGTTCAAATTATTTCGTCGCGATGATAGCATTTGGGTTAACTGGTATTTTATTGCCATTTACTGGTATTTTATCTGTTGTTTTTTCGGGTGATAATTTTAATGATTTAGGGCATCGTGTGAACAAACATTTGGCGGCTATTTTAGGTACAATTATTATGATTTGTATCGGACCGTTAATTGCGATTCCTCGTACTGCCGCAACAACATTCGAAGTGGGATTAAAACCATTTTTTCCAACATTGGATCCGATGTGGGGATCGTTACTATTTTTTGCAGTAACACTTATTTTAGCGATTCGTCCCTCAAAAGTGGTAGACGTTATTGGAAATTATTTAACACCAGTATTATTGATTTTATTGACCTTATTAATAGTCATTGGAATTATATACCCAACCGCTGATTTCTTACCTTCAGACTTAACGATGATGCAATCTTTTTCGAAAGGTTTTATAGAAGGTTATCAAACATTAGACGTTTTGGCTTCTGTTATTTTTGCTGGAATTATTATTTCAGCAGCACGAGATAAAGGGTATACTGATACAAAAAGTAAATCTCAAATTGTAATTATATCAGGTTTATTGTCTACAACTTGTTTGTTATTTGTATATGGTGGATTGATTTATTTAGGTGCTACTTCTGGAATTACAAATCCAGAAATTTCTCGTGCAGAATTATTAATAGAAATCTCTCGAAATACATTAGGACAGTATGGGTTAATTGCAATTGCGTTATGTATGGCGTTTGCTTGTCTTACCACTTCAATCGCATTAACATCTGCGGTAGGTACATTTTTTGGACGTTTAACAAATGGAAAAGTAAGTTACACTGCTTTAGTGATTTTATGTACAGTAATATCGTTTGGTTTATCAATAAAAGGTGTAGACGAAATTATTAATTTTGCATATCCACCTTTGGCTTTCGTATATCCAATTACAATCACGTTAGTTATTTATATAGTGTTGTTTGGAAAAACAATTAAAAGCAAAACTCCTTATATTTTTGCATTAATAGCGTCTACAATCATCGCAATTTTAGGATTATTGAAATTATTAGGAAAGTTAGATGAATCGACTATAGAAAATCTGAATAAAATTCCATTTTTCGAATACGATTTAGGTTGGATTGCACCTTCGATTATCGGTTTTGTAATTGGTTTATTAGTTGATAGATTAAGAAAATAAAAAATCCTCGGAAAATTATTCCGAGGATTTTAACCAATCAAAACTACTATAAAAACACTAATTGAATAATGATAATGTCTATCTTTTATTCTTTTACAAATTTCTTAAAGTTTTGACTTTAAATCTATTATTCTTAAATGATTTCTTTTATGTCTAGATAGAATTAATTTATAACTATTTATTTATGATGGTTATAGAGAATTTCAATCACATGATTTAAGATAAGTTTATGAATTTTTCGTATTTTGAAAAATCAAAAAAATAATCCAAAAAAATGATCGAAAATTGTTCGCGTTGTAACGAAACAATGGAGTGTAAGGTAGATGATATTTCGAATTGTGCTTGTACTACAATTGTTATAAAAGATGAAATAAAAGAGTTTTTGAAGAAAACGCATTACAAATGTTTGTGTAATTCTTGTATAGAAAAACTGAATTATTTTGTAGAATTAGATCAAGAATATCCACATCCAACAATGCCTTCGGAGTTTGTTCCTCATATACATTATTATATCGAAAATGGGTATTGGGTTTTTACAGAATTTTTCCATTATCAGAAAGGAAAATGTTGCCAAAATGGTTGCAGACATTGTGCTTATGGTTATAAGAAATAAAAAATGGTTCAACTTACATTGAACCACTAACCAACCTAAAAATACTATAAAAAAACTCTATTTGATTAAGGATATTCTTCTTCAGAAAATCAACTTCATTATCCTTAACAACTATGAATAAATTATTTATGGTACAAAGGTAGGTAGATTTCTTAATTTGATAAATAAATTTATATTTATTTTTTTATACTCAAATAGATAGAATTTATATTAATGTTAAGAAAATATTAAATTTACCTATTTATGAATATTTGCTAAAAAATCAATACTACATTTCCGAATGTTGTAATTCTAAGAAAAATATTGCATTATTTTTTTTGAAATTTTTTCAGCAGTTGTTTTATCTTCAGTTTCTTCCAAAGTTGTTACATAATCCTCTAAGAAACTTTTGATTTCTTGTTGATTAGAACCTTCAAAATTAGCTAAATAATCTTCGAAATCGATATTTCCTAAAACACGATCAAAGTAAGTTTTGGCTTCATCATATTTTTTCATGCTCACTAACAAAGGCGCAATGCTATGACTAATATAAAACTCGTTTACAGCAGCTTGTTCAGCATTTTCTTCTTTTTTGAAATGTGCAGAATTTAAGTAACTATTATAAGCTTCCACAGCTTTTTCATTTTCACCTAAAACCTCATAACAACGTGCTTTGAAGAATTTAATTTCGTAAAATTCGTCTTCATTCAGTTTATTGAAAAATGTAATACTTTCTTTGGGATTTGAATAAAATTTTCGGTATCCAATAATAAAATCTTCTACAAATTCTGTATCTGTTTGTTCAATAGCGAAATTCAATAAGTTTTGAGATTGTTCTTCTGTTAATTGTCCAATAAAAGCTTCCCAATAATTCACCAAAGTATTGAAATCATACGCCAAATCTTCCACAAAAATTTGTGCAGCAATTCGTAGAAATTTATCACCCAATTGATCGATTATTTCATGGTCTTCATCAGAAAAATCAGTTGAATTATACAATAGATTTTCGATAATTTCTGACGCCTTATCTTCTGAATAATCATTATTTAATTGTTTCAAAGCATTGCTAACATTGAATTCCATTTGTGTAAATTTTAAATTAAAAATCAACACAAAGGTAACTGATTTACTGCAAAAAAAACTTGATAATTTCAAAAGTTAATCGTCAATTCTAATGAGAATTTAATGAATAGTTTTTTTGAGAAAGTAGAATTTTAGTTATCTTGTGGTAGTTTTTATTAGTTTATTTAAAATAAACGTTTTATGTTACGAATCTATTCGATAGTACTAATTATATGTGGTTTTTGTTTTACAAAAGCTCAAAATTTGAATGTTGGCGCTCAGTTTCCGATTAATAAAATTGAAAATATCAATCAATCTTCAAACTTTAAAATTATTGTATTTACGCCAAGTTTATACAAAACGAATCCGTATGCGAGCATGATGACAACTTCGCTGAATTATTATTTTGTGAAGAATTTGGCATTTTCGTCTCAAAATCCACCAAAAATTGATGTGATTTATATTGTAAATGAAGATAATAAATGGAGTAAAGAACCGCAGCAAACGTTTGCTTTTAATGAAACGACTAATCAAAATAAGTTGGATGGAACGAAGGTAATTTATGATGAAGTTGGAAAAATTTACAATGCAATAGGGTTGAAACCTTTTAAGCAAAATTCAATTTCGAGTATAATTCCAACGTCAAATTCTAACAATGTTTTAGTAGAAAGTTCGATTCTTTTTCTAGTGGATCAAAACAATAAAATTTTGATGCGAGATAATGATTATCGTGCGCAAGGCGAACATCTGAAACCTTTGGAAAGATTGATTAAAAGAACGTCTAAAATCGATAACATAGAAGTAAATATCACAGAAAATAAAACCTTGAAGGTTGGTGATAAAGCACCAGATTTTATTTTGAATGGACCGAATTATAAGACTAATTCGACAGATAAATTTTTGAATGATAAATCGACTTTTAAAGTTTTAACGTTTTATCCTGCGGCGTTTAGTGGACAAATTTTGCCTGATTTTACGTCAATTGATACGAAAGCAGCAATGACTTGTGCTGCTCAAATTCAATTAATCGATCATAATCCATTGTTACAAAATGTAAAAAATTACGCAGTTTCTAGTTCTACAAATCCGTTGTTAGAATTATGGAAATCAGCTTTGCGAACAAATAATATTACGTATTTGAATGATGAGAATTATGCAATTTCGTTGATGTATAATTCTTATAATCGTTTAGGTTACAATAATAGAGCAACTTATGTGATTGATAAAAATGGAATTATTGTGTATGCAAATCCAGATTTGACGTTTGAAGATGAAGCAAAATTTCCAACTATTTTAGAAAAAATCATTCTGAATAGTAAATAAATTATGAATCAAATTGTGTAATATCTTCAAATTTAGCCTCAATCAAATTTCTTAAATCTTCGGGGTTTAGAATAATTTGTAAACCTCTTTTTCCTGCACTAATACAAATCTGATCTTGCAAAACAGCCAGTTCTTCTATGTAAGTAGGAAATTGCTTTTTCATTCCGATAGGTGAGCAACCACCACGAATATAACCTGTAACATTCAGCAAATCTTTCAAAGGAAGCATTTCGCAGTTTTTATTACCAGAAATTTTCGCAAATTTTTTCATATCAAGATGTGTGTTTGCAGGAATTACGGCAACTAAAAATGGTTCTATATTTCCTTTCAAAACCAAAGTTTTATAAATTCCTTCCGGATTTACGTTCAATGAATTTGCAACATGCAAAGCATCAATATGTTCTTCATCAACTTCATATTCGCGCAATTCGTACGAAATATTGTGTGTGTCTAAAATTCGTACTACATTTGTTTTAGCAGTTTTATTGCTCATTCTATAATAATTTACACAAAGTTATTACGAAAAACTTTTATAAAGGTTTTTCTATAGAATTATTGTCTAAGATAATTTTTTGAACGAAAATTTCTATTCTCAAAACTATTCTTACCTTTGCATTATAAATGAAGTTTTTGCAACACATATTACGTTTACCGTTTTTTAGCACTTATTATCGTACAATATTTGCTCGGGTAGACTATGTGTATACTTCGTATTAATTTTGTACGTCAAAAATTTAATCATAATCTACAAGCCCGAGCAGTTTTGCTCGGGCTTTTTTTATTTAAAAAAAATCATGGAAAATTTAAAAAGTTTAAAGGAAAATGTAGCTATTTTTTTACCAGAAAATGGATTGGAAGAAAAATTAAAATTAGCTGAAAAAGAAAATCGACCATTACGAATCAAATTAGGTTTTGATCCTACCGCACCAGATTTACATCTTGGTCACGCCGTTGTATTGAAGAAATTGAAAGAATTTCAAGATTTGGGACATCAAATAGTTATTTTGGTTGGGAGTTTTACAGCTCAGATTGGAGATCCAACAGGAAAAAATAAAAGTCGTCAACCGCTGAATGCAGAACAAGTTCAGAACAATGCGGAAACCTACATTAATCAATTGTCAAAAATTATTGATGTGAATAAGGCTGAAATTGTGTTTAATTCAGACTGGTTAGATCATTTACCTTTTTCGGATATTATTCAGTTGTTGTCAAAAGTTACGGTTGCACAACTGATGCATCGAAATGATTTTAATAAACGCTTCACCGAAAATACGCCGATTGCAATGCATGAGTTGGTTTACCCGATTTTACAAGCATACGATTCTGTTCAGATAAGTGCTGATATCGAAATGGGAGGAACGGATCAATTATTTAATTGTACAATGGGACGACAATTGCAAGAAACCAATGGAGAAGCTGCTCAGATTGTAATGTCTATGCCACTTTTGAGAGGAACCGATGGAAAAGAAAAGATGAGTAAATCGTTGAATAATATTATTGGTTTGACGGATGAACCAAATGAAATGTTTGGGAAAACAATGTCTATTCCAGATGATTTATTAGAAGAATATATTGCGTTAGCAACGGATTTTTCTATTGAAGAAAAAATGAATTTGAATGAGCGATTAAAAACAGATAATCCAATGTTAATTAAGAAATTAGTTGCAAAAAATATTATTATTCAATACCATTCTGTAAATGAAGCTGAACAAGCAGAAGAATTTTTTAACAATCAATTTCAGAAAAGAAATGATGAAAATAGAGTTTTCGAAGTTGTTAAAATTAGTTCTTTAAACTTTGAGAATGATAATATTACATTGTTAGATGTTTGTCATCAATTAAAGAAAGATTTATCGAGAAATGCAATCAGACGTTTGATAGAAAGCGGTGCAGTACAAATTAATGGAGAGAAAAAAATGGATGCTTTTGATGATTTTGAATTAAAAACCGAAACTAAAATTAAAATAGGAAAACGAGATTTCTTCGAGTTGAAGTAATAGTGAAAAGATGATTTACTATTTAGTAAATCATCTTTTTTATCTCCTATTTTCTTAATCTTGAAAAATTTGATCAAAATTTTTATATTTCTTTTTTAAGCGTTGTTTCGCTTTTTTGACTGAATCAGCCGAAATTCCTAAGATTTGCGAAATTTCTAAATTGTTCAAGCCTAATTTTAACAAATAAATAGTTCTCAAATTAGATTCGGTTAAAGATGGAAAATTTTGAGAAAGATATTTTACAAAATCGTTTTGTTCATGAGCAAAAATATTTTTGAAATTTCCCCAACTTTCGTCTGTCATTAAATGCGAATCTAAGAGATTAACTAATTCATTATATTGTTTTTCTTTGTTTATGGTACTTGAATTGGAAATAGAATTGATTTCATTTTTTAATGTAACTATTTGTTTATTCTTTTCAGACAAATAAGTTTTATAAGATTCTAAAGTTTGAGCAGTTTTATTTAATTTATTTTCAGATTTAAGTTTTTCATTTTGAATAGATAATATTTTATTATCGTATGTAGAATTTTGTATTTTTATTTTTCGACGATAAGAAATTATTACAAATAAAATGATAATGATTAATAGAAAAGAAATAAGAAATAATGCATTTTTTAGGATGGTTGTTTTCTCTTGTTCTGCTTTTTCTGCTTCAAATTTAAAGTTGAAATTATCTTGTTGAATTTTCCAATTAATTTCATTAATCACATTTTGGCCATCAGTTTTTTGCAACTCTAACTCCAATTCATCTAGTTTTCTTCGGCTAATTAACTCCTCATTGATATTATTGTTTTTTACAGCAATTTCTAATAAGATTTTATAAATGTCATATTCAAAACTGTTCAAATAAATTTTCTGAGAAGCATATTCTTTTGCTTCATTCAAAATTATTTTAGCATCATCAATTCGATTTAATTGCAAGTACAATTTTCCCAATTGAATATTAGCGTACATTAAATTTCGAGCGTTTTTTAATTTTTTAGAAATTTCAATATCTTTTTTCAAATTATCAATCGCTAAATCGTACTGTTTGTTGAGAATATTTATAGAGGCAATATCACCTAAAGCTTTTGCATATCGAATTTCGTCCTTATTTTGAATTGCATATTCTTTTGTTAATTCGAAGTAATTATTTGCTTTATTAATATTATTTTTATTCATAAAAACATGACCAATCGCATTCAGAATTGTTCCATATTCGTGGTCTTTTTTGTTGGTATATTTTAAAGCTAACAAAAGATATTTTTCACTTTTATCAAATTCTTTTACATTCATAAAGTAGAATGCATTCTTTTTGTAAACATCACTTTTAGAAAAAATATCCTCATCTTTTGTTAAGTCGAGAAGTTTTGATGCTTCCATAAAATATGGATAAGCATTTTGATATTGGCTAAAATTATAATAGTAATACCCATATTGTGTATTCACCCAAATTTGTAATTCTGGTGAGTTAACATTTTTTGAAACTTTTAATGCAGACTCAAATAACGAATTACTTTTTTTGTTTAATTTATCGTTGGTTTGTGCATAGAGATTAGCTAAATAAACTTGATAAATTGATTTTAGACTTTTTGATAAAAAAGAAGTTGATGAGATATCTAATTTCTTGAAATTATTTTGCAATTGAATAGTATCTGTCACATTTTTATTCTGTTCGATGATTTTTTCAATAAGAATACGTTCATCATTTTTACTAATAGAACTAAATGATGATAAAAATAAAAAAGGAAAGAGTAGGAGCGTAAAAAAAATAGAAACTTTCAATATATTATTTTTTCAAATATAGACCGAAAAAATTGTAAATCTTAACAAAAAATTGAATTATTTTTATGTTTTACTTCATTTTCAAAGTATTGATATTTAGATGAATATGAAATGTCCCCCCAGTTGTCCCCCCTCTAAATTGAGTATTTATTTTTTTTATTATCTATTTTTGAATTAAGTATCTCGAAAGATTACTAATCTATCATCAAACTATTAATTAAAAATTTTAGACTCTTCAACTACTTAAACCTATTTATAAATCCAATTACAAAATTATCTCCTCCATAATGTATGTTATGGGGGAATTTTTTTTGAATTTTTTTCTTTGTAATTTAGTTTAATATTTTAATTAGAAAAGAACGGATGAGAAAAATAAACTACTCAGTGTTGGATTTGGCTTATGTAAGAGAAGGAGATACATTAAATCAAACGTTCAAAAACACGTTAGATAACGCAAAATTTGTAGACGAAATAGGGTATAGCCGTTATTGGTTATCTGAACATCATAATATGCAGAATGTAGCGAGCGCGGCAACTTCTTTATTAATAGGCTATGTAGCAAATGGAACTTCAAGAATTAAAGTTGGTTCGGGAGGAATAATGCTACCTAATCATACTGCTTTATCAGTTGCAGAACAATTTGGGACTTTGGATGCGCTTTATCCAAATCGTATCGATTTAGGTTTAGGTCGTGCGCCAGGAACTGATCAATTAACAGCTTCTATTTTGCGTAGAGGAGATAATTTTATGAATTACGATTTCGAAGCTGAAATCAAAAATCTACAAAACTATTTTAGTTTAGATAATAAAGAAAGTAAAGTGCGTGCGATTCCTGGAGAAGGAGCAAATGTGCCGATTTATATTTTGGGATCAAGTACAGATTCGGCTTTTTTGGCGGCTAAATTAGGTTTACCTTATGCATTTGCGGGGCATTTTGCGCCACAACAATTTTATAATGCGGTAGAGATTTATCGTTCTCAATTTCAACCTTCAGAATTTTTGCAAGAACCTTATACGATTGCTTGTGTCAATGTAATTGCGGCGAATACAGACGAAGAAGCGCATTATTTATCGATGTCGATGTACCAAGGATTTTTGAATATTATTACCGATAAACGCCAACCAATTGTTCCACCCGAAAAAACACAATTAGAATTGGCTTCGCCTGAGCAAAAATATATGCTAAAAGGAATGACAGCTTTGTCTTTTATTGGAAGTAAAGGTGCTTTGGCGCAGAGTTTAGATGAATTTATTTTTGAATCTAAAATTGATGAAATTATGGTTTCTACGAATGTTTTTGATCAAAAAGCAAAACGAAAATCGTATCAAATTGTAAGTGAATTATTTCGTTAAATGAAATCAAAGAAATCAATCTCAAAGTTCAAGTATTATTCAATGTTTGTTGATCAATTCAAAGATCAATTGACGATTGTTTTGATGCTAAATCTTGTTTTATTTTTTATTGCAAACCATTGGAGTTATCTTGTTCCTGAAGAATTTTTGTTTGTAAGTCACAAAGATATTTTTGGCTTATTTAGAGAACAATTTGTGCTGAATGAATTTTTTGAGGTATTGGCTTATACTTTTTTGGGCGCTTTATTTATCCATTTCGGAACATATAAAATGAATAAAATCTGGATTTTTAGGCTTAATGCGTTGCTTTTAGTAATTGTTTCCACTTATTTTTGGACAATTCCTTTGCTGCAAAGTGCTGAGATTGTTTTACAAAAAGGTCATCCTTATTTTATTGCGGCGATTATTGGTCAAATTCTTTTGTATTTGATTGTCGGAAACGAATTTTTAGGTTCAATCAAAAATAAAAGAAAACAACCCAAAATCAATCATTCTTAGTTATATTTGCCAAAACTTAATTTTTACAAAAATCAAACTATGTACTCATTTGATAAATTTCACGAATTAATTGCCGAAACAATCGATAAAAATCCATTTTCTAAAAATCCAGAAGAATTATACGAACCGATGGATTATATTTTGAATATTGGTGGTAAAAGAATTCGTCCAATTTTGACTTTATTGGGAACTGATTTGTTTGATGGTGAAGTTGAAAAAGCGTTGAAACCTTCGTTAGCGATTGAGTTTTTTCATAATTTTTCGTTGATGCACGACGATATTATGGACAATGCTTCATTAAGAAGAAGTAAACCAACAGTTCACGAAAAATTTGGATTAAATACAGCGATTCTTTCTGGTGATGCGATGTTGGTAAAAGCATATCAATATTTAGAAGATTTAGAACCAGAATTATTTAAACGTTCGACAAGATTATTTTCTAAAACTGCTTTAGAAGTTTGTGAAGGACAGCAATTGGATGTGAATTATGAAACAAAATTGAATGTTTCATACGAAGATTACATCAAAATGATTTCTCTAAAAACGAGTGTTTTACTTGGTTGTGCTTTGAAATTAGGCGCAATGATTGGAAATGCTTCGGAGGAGGATTCAGATAAATTGTACCAATATGGTTTGAATTTAGGAATCGCGTATCAATTGAAAGATGATTATTTGGATGTTTTTGGTAGCCTTGAACATTTAGGTAAAAAACACGCTGGAGATATTTTCGAGAATAAGAAAACGATTCTTTACATTTCTGCTTTAGAAGCGGCAAACGAAGAAGAAAAAGAGGAATTATTATATTGGTATAGTTCAAATACAGATAATATCGATAAGGTATATGCGGTAGAAAAATTATTCAGAAAACTGAATGTTAACCGTAAACTTTCAACGTTAATTAGAGAATATACGAATAAAGCGCACAGCTATTTGGATCAAATTGATGTTCCAGAAGAACGTAAATCTTATTTGAGAGAATTAAGCGAAGTTTTAATTGATCGACAAGGATAAAAAATGCAATTTCGAACGTCTTTTCAAATTCAATCTTCTGATTTTAAACTCAATCATCAACACAAAATATTGACGATAGGTTCTTGTTTTTCAGATGAAATTGGAAAGCGTTTGACCGATTTAAAGTTTGATGGATTAATTAATCCATTTGGAGTGATTTTTAATTCACATTCCATTCAAAATTTAATAGAAAGAAGCATTCATAAAAAATATTTTACAATAACTGATGTACATCAAAACGGAGAAGAATTTTTCTGTTTCGATGTACATTCGTCGTTTAATGCGTTGACGAAAGAAGCTGTTTTAGAGGAATTAAATTCAACAATCAATCAGGTTCATGATTACATTCATTCTTGTGATGTGTTGATGATTACATTGGGAACATCGTGGATTTATGAATGGAAAACTTCAAATCAAGTTGTCGCGAATTGTCATAAAGTTGAGGCAAAACAATTTGAAAAAAGATTATTAACAACAGAAGATAATCTAAAATCGTTGGAATTGATTGTTTCAGATTTGAAGAAAATTAATCCAACTATTCGCATCATTACAACAGTTAGTCCTGTTCGTCATACAAAAGATGGAATGATCGAAAATAATGTAAGTAAAGCTAGACTGTTGGATGCTTTATATCAATTAAGTCTTCAAAATAATCAAGTTGAATATTTCCCGTCATATGAATTAGTTTTAGATGATTTGAGAGATTATCGTTTTTTCAAAGAAGATTTGATTCATCCATCGAAACAAGCCGTTGATTATATTTGGGAAAAGTTTTCAGAAACTTATTTCGAGCAATCAACGCAAACAATTATTCAAAAAATAAATAAAGTTATTTCAGCAATTAATCATCGCCCTTTTAATGAAGGATCAGACAATTATCAACAATTTTTAGTAAAAACGATTACATTGATGAATGAATTAGAAAAAGGAAATCAACTTGATTTTTCAGTTGAAAATGAACTTTTGAAATCAAAAATAAAACATGTTAATTGATACACATACACATCTATATTCGGAGCAATTTGAGAATGATATAGATGAAGTAATTGCGCGAGCAAAGCAAAATGGAGTAGAGCGATTTTATTTGCCAGCAATTGATAAAAGTTACACGGATAGAATGTTGGCGTTAGAAGCTGCTCACCAAGATTCGATGTTTGCGATGATGGGTTTGCATCCGTGTTCGGTTCATCCAGATACAATAGAAGACGAATTGGCTCATGTGCGCGAATGGATTGATAAACGACCATTTAAAGCAATTGGCGAAATCGGAATTGATTTGTATTGGGAAAAAGAATTTTTACAAACGCAACAAGATGCATTTAAAATGCAAATTGAATGGGCAAAAGAAAAGAATTTACCAATTATCATTCATTGTCGAGATGCTTTCAATGAAGTTTTTGAAGTGTTAGAAGAAGTGAAAGATGAAAAATTATTCGGAATTTTTCATTGTTTTTCAGGAACAAAAGAAGATGCACAACGCGCAATAGATTTCAATTTGAAATTAGGAATTGGTGGAGTTGTAACCTTTAAAAATGGTAAAATAGATCAATTTTTAGGTGATTTTGATATCAAACATATCGTTCTCGAAACAGATTCACCTTATTTAGCGCCAGTTCCGTTTCGTGGAAAACGAAATGAAAGTAGTTATTTGACACATGTTTGCGATAAGTTGGTTGATATTTACCATCAAACACCAGCTGAAATTGCAGCAATTACAACAAAAAATGCGTTTGACATTTTCGAACGTTAGGATAAATCAGAATAGAAAAATTATATTTGCAAAAGAAAACCTTTGACAAGATGAAATACAAAAGAATATTACTTAAATTGAGTGGTGAAGCATTAATGGGAGATTTACAATATGGTATTGATCCAAATATGCTGAAACAATATGCGCAACAAATTAGAGAAGTTGCTGAACTTGGTTGCGAAGTGGCAATCGTAATCGGAGGTGGTAATATTTTTAGAGGTGTACAAGGTGTTGCTTCTGGTATGGATCGTGTACAAGGAGATTATATGGGAATGTTGGCAACTGTGATTAACAGTATGGCATTGCAAGGAGCTTTGGAAGATGCTGGTGTTAATACACGTTTACAAACGGCTATTCGTATGGAGCAAATCGCAGAACCATTTATCAAAAGAAGAGCTACGCGTCATCTAGAAAAAGGTCGTGTCGTAATTTTTGGTGCAGGAACAGGAAATCCATATTTTACAACAGATACAGCAGCCGTTTTGAGAGCAATTGAAACGCAAGCTGATGTTATTTTGAAAGGAACTCGTGTTGATGGAATTTATACTGCAGATCCAGAAAAAGATCCAACAGCAGAGAAATTCGAAACAATTTCTTATCAAGAAGTTTACGATAAAAACTTAAAAGTAATGGATATGACAGCTTTTACTTTGAGTGAAGAAAATAATTTACCTATTATTGTATTTGATATGAATACAGATGGTAACTTGAAAAAATTAATTTTAGGAGATAACGTAGGTACTCTAGTAACAAATAAATAAATCCCGAAATGGAAGAATTAGATATTATTTTAGAAACGGCTAAGGAGCAAATGCAGGGAACTGTAAGTCACTTAGAGGTTGCATTCGACAAATTAAGAGCAGGTAAAGCTACTCCTGCAATGTTAAGTTCAGTTCGTGTTGATTACTACGGAAGTTTATCTCCGTTAACTCAAATTGCAAATGTAAATACACCAGATGCAATGACATTGAGCATTCAACCATACGAGAGAAATTTAATTCATGAAATTGAAAAAGCAATCATCAATGCTAATTTAGGTTTTGCACCTTCTAACAATGGAGATACAATTATTATCAGTATTCCTCCAGTAACAGAAGAACGTCGTAAAGAGTTGGTGAAAATGGCCAAATCGGATATGGAAACTGCTAAAATTTCTCTTCGTAATGCACGTCAAGATGCGAACAAAGCGTTAAAAGCTGTAAAAGAAGCTTCTGAAGACATGGTGAAAGATTACGAAACACGTGTTCAAGGATTAACAGACAAGTTTTCTAAGAAATTAGAAGAAGCTTTAACGAAAAAAGAAGCTGAAATCATGAAAGTTTAATCTTTCTTGAAAAAAAAATATTTTAAGGCAGCGTTTCGCTGCTTTTTTTATTTATTTGCATAATCAATTTCAAAAGATGAAGAACTATATATTCCTGCTAAATTTCTGTATTTCAATTGCCACATTTGCTCAAATTAAAGTGAGAGTATTCGATGCTCAAGACGAATTTCGTTTAACTGGTGCTAATGTTTACAGCGATACCAAACAATTTCTTGGTCAAACAGACGAATTAGGAGAATTGGATATCAATGATTCTGTTCATTTTATTGATATAATCAAAAACGGATATTTCTCAGAAAGTATTCAGACTGATGGTAAAAAGTTGGTGGGAATTATGATGAAACCTTCTTTCATTAGTTTGGATGAGGTTAGTTTTACGACAAATGATTCTGTTGGTCGTAATTTGATTATCAAAGCAATTCGCAATCAATCCAAAAATACAATCAGAAACGGAGGAAATATTTTCCTAAAATCATACACTAAATTTTGGAGTACAGTAAATAACGATTCGATTCCGTTTATCATTCAACCTCAAAATCACAAAGATTCTGTCAATAATCAATGGAAAAAATTGTTAGACAACAGTCATTTATTTTTGGGAGAACGTGCAATGGATCATAAAGTTTCGAAGCGTTTTGGACTAAAAAATATCGTGCAATCTTCTCGTATTTCTGGAATGCGTTCGCCTTTGTACGAATATTTGGCGATGCAACCAATTGCGTTCAATTTTGATCAAGATAAAATCAATTTTTTCTTCAAAGGAATTATTAATCCAGTAAGTCGAGAAGGTCTTTCGCATTACCGTTATGGTTTCAAAGAGGATATTTTTATTGATGGGCGAAAAACGGCTGTTATTAGCTTTTTCCCTTCAATCAAAACGGATAAAAGACAAATTAAAGGAACACTTTGGATTGATGATAGAACGTATGCTTTAATCAAAATTGAAGCAGAAAATACGATTTCAAATTATGTTGCAGAATTAGAAGCAGATTGGAAATTGAATAATGGTTCTTGGATTCCAAATCAACAAAAATATCGCATGGAAGCTGGTAATTTTAAGATTACAGAGAAATTATCCGATGATGATTTTATTGATAAAAAAGAAAAAATTTGGATTAATCTTGAAACAACTTTCAAGGATATTCAAAATCCAGCACATTTCAAACGCAACGAATTTTTAGGTTACGAAGACGAAATTTCTTTTCAAAATATGAACGAAAAGAAATGGGACAATGTGATGGAAGATTACCGCGATTCGTCATTATCAAACAAAGAGCGAAATACTTATACGACAATTGATAGTATTGGCGATAAATATAAGTTAGAACGTCAAATGAAATTGATGAGAATCATCAATTCTGGTGGGAAATTATCATTAGGAAAAGTTGATTTAGATTTAACAAAAATCTTAGCGTTTAATGATTACGAAGGTTTTAGACTTGGTGCCGCGTTTAATACAAATGAAAATTGGAGCGATAAATATTCGTTGAATGCGTATTCAGCTTATGGTTTCAAAGATGAAACATTCAAGTTTGGATTTGGTGGAGATTATTATGTAAATAAGCCTTATTCGGGTCGAATTTTTGCAAAATACTCGCAAGATGTTTCGGCTTCTGGGAAAACGCCAATTTTATTACAATCGAATTATACACGTCTAATTTCTGGAGCTTTTAGTAATATTTATAATCACGAATATTTTTCGTATAAACATTATTCTTTTGGATATGAGCAAGATATTTTCAAGAATGTAACCTTCAATATTTCGGCAAATTATGAAAAACAACAAGCAGAATTTGATTATTCTTTCCTGAATAATATAGGTTGGTACGATTTGTATAATACGCAATTAGCGATCCGTTTTGCACCAAAAGACAAGTTTATCCGCACGCCTTACGGAAAAGTGACGGTGAATAGCGGGAAATCTGTTTTCTATGCAATGTTGACGAAATATTGGGATATTTTCAATTCTGATTATGATCCACTTCGTTTCAATATTTCTTATTTTGATGTGTTCGATACGCGAGTTGGTAAAACAAATTTCAATGTAAATGCGGGTTGGGTTGAAGGAAAAATGCCGTTGATGAACTTGTTCGAAGGACAAGGAAACGCAAAACGTAATGATTTTGCAAACTTTGGAGTAGGAGGTTTAACAAATTTCGAAACAATGCGTCCTGGAGAATTTTATTCGGATCGATTTGTATCCTTTCAATTGAAACATATTTTTGCTGGCGTTAAAGTCGGAAACAAAATTATTTTCCCACAATTCGTTTACCGTGGAGTTTTAGGTGATATGAAAGATAAAACAGATCATCAAAATTTAGATTTCAAAACATTGAATCATTATTACCACGAAACAGGAGTTGAAGTAAATAATTTAATTTTCAAAACATTTGGATTGGGAGCATTTTACCGTTTAGGTGCTTATTCAGAAGAAAAATTCCAAGATAATTTCTATTTAAAATTAACTGTAAATTTGAATTTTTTGTAGGTATTTAGATTTTGTCATTCTGGACTCGTTTCAGAATCGTATATATTGATTTAAATTTATGAATAAAGAGTTTGAACTTAAAAAATATAGAGATTTAGTACTTGCGACTATAGATTATTATATTGTTCATCTTGCTTTTAATAATGAAATGAAAGATGAATATATTCGTCTAAAAACTCAAACAGAGGAGTATTATTCAAAAAGAAAATTAACTATTTTAAAAAACTGGTTTAAAGATTTAACGTCTGATTTTATCGAAGATAGAGATTTTGGTTTTAATGAATATTTGATAAAGACAACCAATTATGACATTGATATTTTTGAATCATATTTTAAAAGAATCGAAAAGATAATTGAGAAAGATCAAATTAAAACTGATAGTCAATTTTACGAATTAAAAAATTATGTAGATTATTTAATTCAAAATAATAATTCTGATAAAGTTCTTATTCAAAGAATAAATGAACTTCTTTTGCGTTTTGAATCTAAGAACTAGAATAATTTCACTTCAAAAAATAAACTAAAATCAAAAATCCTTTACATTTTCATTGAAATTGTAAAGGATTTTTAGGTTGGTTGAAAAATATTCGCAAAAATTATGCCTATAATTTTTATAACTTTAAATAATAACTAAATTTGTAAGGATAAATTAAAAAATTATGCAATCGTACGGAATTAAAGCCTTATTAGAAAAAGGCAAGGATTTGTTGCTACAGGAAGTAGTTGTAAATGGATGGGTAAGATCGTTCAGAAGTAATCGTTTCATCGCGTTGAATGACGGTTCTACAATTAATAATATTCAAGTAGTAGTAGATTTCGAAAATTTTGACGAATCAATTATAAAACAAATTTCTACAGCAGCTTCTTTACAAGTAAAAGGAGAAGTGGTAGAAAGTGAAGGAGCTGGTCAAGAGATTGAAATTGTTGCGAAAGAAATCAAAATTTTAGGAACTGCGCCATCTGATGATTTAAAAGGAACAATTTTACAACCAAAACAACACAGTTTAGAGATTTTGCGTGAGCAAGCACATTTACGTTTCAGAACAAATGTTTTTGCTGCAACTATGCGTGTTCGTAACGCGTTAATGTTCGGGATTCACAAGTATTTCAACGAAAATGGATTCGTTTACATCAACACGCCAATTATTACAGGATCTGATGCTGAAGGAGCAGGAGAGATGTTTCATATCACAAACTTGGATATGGAAAACTTACCTAAAAATGAAGAAGGTAAAGTAGATTATACACAAGATTTCTTTGGTAAATCGACTAACTTAACGGTTTCTGGACAGTTAGAAGGAGAAACAGCAGCAATGGGATTAGGGAAAATTTATACATTTGGACCTACTTTCCGTGCAGAAAACTCGAATACTTCTCGTCACTTAGCTGAATTCTGGATGATTGAGCCAGAAGTTGCGTTTTTCCGTTTAGATCAAAATATGGATTTGGCAGAAGATTTTATGAAATCTGTTATCACTTATGCAATGGAAACGTGTAAAGATGATTTGAAATTCTTAGCTGAACGTTTTGACAAAGAACAAAAACAAAAACCAGAAGCAGAGCGTTCTGAATTAGGTTTAATTGAGCGTTTAGAATATGTTTTAAATAACAAATTCATTCGTTTAACTTATACAGAAGCAATAGATATCTTAAAAGATTCTAAACCAAATAAAAAAGGTAAATTCAAATATCCAATCGAAGGTTGGGGAGCAGATTTACAATCAGAACACGAACGTTATTTAGTTGAGAAACATTTCAAAACGCCAGTTATTTTATTTGATTATCCTGCAGAAATCAAAGCATTTTACATGCGTATGAATGATGATGGAAAAACAGTTCGCGCAATGGACGTTTTATTCCCTGGAATCGGAGAAATTATCGGAGGTTCTGAACGTGAAGAGCGTTTAGAAGTTTTAGACGAAAAAATGGAAAAATTCGGAATTGATAAAGAAGAATTATGGTGGTACCGTGACACAAGACGTTTCGGTTCTGTGCCACATTCAGGTTTCGGTTTAGGTTTAGAGCGTTTGGTATTATTCGTTACAGGAATGGGTAACATTCGTGACGTAATTCCTTTCCCTAGAACACCGAATAACGCTGAATTTTAATCAAAATATTTTTACGGATTTATGCTTAAAAATTGTAACTTTAAGCTAAATCCGTTTTTTATATAAGCCAAAACCCAAAATATGTTAAAGCAGGAATTAAATTTAAAATTACAACAAAAACTATCGCCACAACAAATCCAATTAATGAAGTTGGTTCAACTTCCTACGGTTGCTTTTGAACAACGCGTAAAGGAAGAGTTGGAAGAAAACCCTGCTTTGGATGATCAATCTTCTGAATATGATGAAGATTACGGAGGAGAACAGGAAGAATGGGACAATCAGAGTGATGATTTTGGCGACGAGCAAGTGATTGACACAAGTGACATCAATATTGATGATTATTTGAGCGATGATGACATCCCAAATTATAAAACGTATACGAATAATTATAGTGATGATGACGAAGATAAATCTGTTCCTTACGCTCAAGGAGAGAGCTTTATCGAGTTTTTGACATCACAATTATATACGAATCGATTAACTTCGGAACAATTTCAAATTGCTGAATTTATCTTAGGAAATATTGACGATGATGGTTATATGCGTCGTGATATTAAATCGTTGGTTGACGATTTAGCATTCTCGCAAAATATTTACACTTCGCCAGAAGAGGTCGAAAATTTGTTGATTAATTATATTCAACGAATGGATCCAGTTGGTGTAGGTGCGCGTGATTTGCAAGAATGTTTATTGATTCAATTAGAAAATAAAAATCAAACAGAAGCAGTAGAGTTAGCAGAAAAATTAATTTCAGAATCGTTTGATGCATTTACGAAAAAGCATTATTCGAAATTGATGGCAAAATATGATGCGGATGATGATGAGTTGCGTGATGCAATTTCGGAGATTGAACGTTTGAATCCAAAACCAGGAAAATCATTTTCGAGTAGTAGTAAAATTGTAGAGCAAATAACGCCAGATTTTACGATTCATATCAACGATGGCGATTTAGAATTGTCGTTAAATGGACGTAATGTACCAGAATTGAAAATTTCGAGTGCGTTTGCAGAAATGTTAGATACATACAAAAAAACCGAAAATAAATCGAATCAACAGAAAGAAGCTGTGATGTTTGTCAAACAAAAGTTAGATTCTGCGAAATGGTTTATTGATGCGGTTCAGCAACGCCGTAACACGCTTTTATACACGATGGAAGCGATTATGAAATTTCAAAAAGAGTATTTCTTAACAGGAGATGAAACGAAAATTAAACCGATGATTTTAAAAGATATTTCAGACAGAATTGGAATGGATATTTCGACAGTTTCTCGTGTAGCGAATTCTAAATATGTCACAACGCCTTACGGAACATTTTTGATAAAAGATTTGTTCTCAGAATCGTTAACAAATGATGAAGGTGAAGAAGTTTCGACGCGCGAAATTAAACGAATTTTACAAGATGTAATTGCAGATGAAGACAAACGTAAACCTTTGACAGACGAAAAATTAACCGAAATTTTAAAAGAAAAAGGTTATCCAATTGCTCGTCGTACAATTGCAAAATATCGCGAACAACTAAATATTCCGGTTGCGAGATTGAGAAAAGAAATCTAAACTTTTAGAAGAAATATTATCAAACAAAAAAAGAGCTTTTTATAAAGCTCTTTTTTTGTTTTTACCCCAAGTTGTCATCCATTCAAAATAATCTTCTTTGTACGAATTATCATTCAATTGCGTAATAATTTTTTGTTGTTTTTCTTTGTTCAAATCATCATCAATTACAGAAAAGTTTAAGAAAATATCTTTACCAATTAATTTAGAAAAGAAATTTTCATTCTTTAATTCTTCTAAAACTTCGATACATTTTTCATTAATTTTATTCTGAAATTGATAAAACCAATCTTCGTCATCGTCGTGTTCATCAACGATTTCTTTACACATTTGATTGATTTCTTGAAAAGAATTTTCAGCTCCTAAATAATCATATTTCCATTCAGAAGGCTCGTATTTGTAGTAACAAAAATCGTCTTCATCCGAAACTTTTTCCAAATGTTCTACAGAATTTGCCGAAGGATGAATAGCTATTTTCGAGTCGTTATTGCACAAGGCAAAAGCGTAAAGGTCTTGGGAAGGATTTTCGTTATAAATTTTCAAAAAGGCTTGTTTGGTTGATTGCACTAATTTGTTTTTTAATTCATTAAAATCCATTCATTTATATTTTTTTAATCGGTTAAAATTATTTTTTGAAATGTAGTAAAATTCTTTAAATATTAAATCATTGTTAATTTATTTTTTAAAGACAAATTCAATTATTATTCATTTTCTATGTAACTTTTCTGTAATTCACACGTCATTATAGTAAACAAACCTAATATGTCTAAATTATATATACCAATTTTATTATTTGCCTCGACCTCGATTTTTGCGCAACAACAATATAAAGGAAGCTTGCAATATACGAATCAAATGCCTGTTAGTCTAGCAGATGTGATTATTCTGAAAGATGATCAAATTATTGAAGAAATTTCAACTGATGATAAAGGAAGTTTTACAGTTGATTTAGCCGAAGGAAATTATATGTTTCGAATAGAAGAAGCTGGTGTTTTGCTTCATACTCAAACGATTTTATGTGGAAAAAATCAGGATTTAGGCGTTATTATTCTTCCTAAAACTGAAAATATTACATTAAATGAAACAGTTGTAAAGAGTCAGAAAAAATTAATAGAAAAGAAAGTTGATCGACTTGTTTTTAATGCTGATTTAGCGGAGGGAGCAAAAGGCGGAGATGCATTAGATTTGCTAAAATTGGCGCCTCGTGTAAAGGTTGATAATGATGTAGTTTCGATAATTGGTAAAAGTAATTTGCGTGTGATGGTGGACGATCGTTTATTGGAAATGTCTGGTGATCAATTGACAAATTATTTAAAAACGCTTCGTGCAGATGATATTGAGAAAATTGAAGTAATTACAAATCCACCCGCAAAATATCAAGCAATAGGAAATAGTGGAATTCTCAATATTGTACTGAAATCAGGCAAAAAAGACTCGTGGAATGGAAGTTTGTCGTCATCATTGCAACATTATAACAAACCATATTGGAACAATAGTGCATCGTTTAATTACCGAAAAAATAAATGGACTTTAGTTTCGAATATTTTTGGTGGTTTTGGTGAATATGATGGAATTGGACAATCTGATATTTATTTTAGAAAGACTAATGAAGTTTGGACTGAAAGAGAAAAAAATAGTGGAAAAAATAGAAATATTGGCGGAAAATTAGGATTGGATTATAAAGTTTCAGATAAATTGACGACTGGTTTTACGGTTGATTTATATGCTGGAAATCGAAAAGGAACTGGTGGCACGAAAACAACGATAAATAGTTTGGATAAAAATGAATTGTTGAGTTATATTCTGAATGATCGAAATGGAAGCAAAGGAAACACGAAATACAATACGCTGAATTATCATGTGATTTATAAAATGGATACGATCGGAAAAAAACTGACATTTGATTTTGATTGGGTAAATTTTAATAATAACAATACAAGTGTAACTTCAAACCGATTTTTTAATTCAGAAGATGTTGAAAATAAAACAGAATATCAAGGAAATAAAAGTTTGTCCGACCAAAAAGCAAATAATTATAGTTTGAATATTGATATGGAACATCCCGTTAATACTTGGAAACTAAATTATGGTGGACGTTATAGTTGGACGAAAAATAATAGCGATAATTTATTTTACAACACATCTTCTGGGTCGCCTGTTTATGATGAAAAGTTGAGTAATGGTTTTTATTATGACGAAAATATTTTGGCTTTTTATGCGAGTATTGAAAAAGATATTTCAGAAAAATGGTCTGCAAAAGTTGGTTTGAGATACGAAAATACAGATGCAAAAGGTTTTTCTCCGCAAGAAAATCAACATGATACCTATAAATATGATGGATTATTTCCAACCGCTTATTTGATGTATAAACCTGCTGAAAATCATTCGTTAAGTATTAATGTTGGGCGTCGTATTGATCGACCTTTTATGGGACAATTGAATCCGTTTCGTACCATTTATTCTCCTTATTCTTTTGCCGAAGGAAATCCGAAATTAAAACCTTCTTATTCGTATAATTATGAGTTGGAATATGCATACAAAGATTTGGCAGTTACAACATTATATTACAGAAATTCTACGGATGAAATCAATCAAATTGTGGTTGTAAATCCAACAGAAAATACACAAAATTGGATTCCATATAATTATGCTGATTCGGAGAGTTTTGGAATTAGTGAAAATCTAAATTTCAAGCTTGTAAAATGGTGGAAAGTCAATGGAACGATTGATTTGTATTACAAGAAAACAAAAGGAATTATTCCTGAATACAATTATGTATTGGATGGATTTAATGGAGAATTTCGTTTGACAAATAATTTAGAATTGAATAAATCGAAAACATTATTGTTTAATCATACCACAAATTATACAACAAAAACAATTGATGCCATGTCAAGAAGTCGCGCTAATTGGAGTACAGCTTTTGGTTTGAGAGCGTTATTTTTGGATAAAAAATTCGAGGTTTCGTTTAATGTGAACAATGTATTTAAAGATAGAGCTTGGCAAGATCAAAGTTTTAGTAACGATACAAAATTTGTTTATACAGGACAATCCGCTCGCTATTATCGTGTTGGAATTCGATACAATTTCGGAAAATCATTCACAATAGAACAATCAAAAAGTAGTTCGGAAAAAGGAAGATTGTAAATTGTTAAAAATAAACCCCAATATTGATTTAAAATATTGGGGTTTATTTTTTTATTTGATATAAATGACTTTACTTCTTTTCCATTTTATAGAACAATAAAATAACGAAACTAATCGCAAACGAAACGCCCATTGCAAGTGCCGAAGCTTTCATTCCGCCAGAATATTCAATCAATAATCCATAAATAACTAAACCTAAAAATAAGGCAAATTTTTCGAAAACATCGTAAAAGCTAAAATAGGTTGTAGTATCTTCTGTTTCTGGTAATAATTTGGCGTATGTAGAACGTGATAAAGCTTGCAAACCTCCCATTACAAGACCAACCATTGCAGCCATTACGTAAAATTGAGTTTTTACATTAGGATCATTTTTATTAATCAAATAACCAATAATACATGTAATAATCCAGATAAAAATCCCGATTAATAAGGTTTTCTTATTTCCTATTTTTCCTGATAGAAAAGAGAATAACCATGCACCTAAAACAGCTTCAATTTGAATTAATAAAATGGTCATAATCAATTCTGAAGATTCCATTCCTATTTCTGAACTTCCAAACATTGCCGCCATCAAAAAGATAGTTTGCATTGCTAAACTGTAAAAGAAAAATCCAGCCAAAAAAACACGAATATTTTTGTATTGATTAAGATCTTTGAAGGTATGTTTTAAATTTCTAAAACTCGATTTGATGATATCTTTTGGAATTTCGCGATCATATTTGTGGTTTGGTAATTTACTTAATGCAATTTGTCCAAATCCTAACCACCAAATTCCTGTTAATAAGAAACTTATTCGAGTAAACATTGCTTGTTGTTCTTCTGGGGCGAATTGTATCATTGCCAAACAAATCGTCAATAAAATGACAGAACCAATATAACCAAACATATAACCTTGCGCCGAAACTTTGTCCATTTTTTCGTCTGAGACAATTTCTGGTAAATAGGCGTTGTAAAAAACTAAACTTCCCCAAAAACCTATGCTTGCAGTGATATTGAGTAATAAAGCTAACCAAACTAAATCGCTTGATGTAAAGAAAAACATTCCGATGCATGAGAAAGATCCTAAATAGCAAAAAAAGCGAAGAAATTTTATTTTATTTCCGATTAAATCTGCAATTGAAGATAAAACAGGAGACAAAACAATCACAAAAAAGAAAGCAATTGCCAATGAAAAATTGAATGCGGACTCTGGTAATAATCCTAAAAATTTAATTGGGTGATCGTTCGCATCATAGGTCATTAAAGTGTAATAAACCGGAAAAATAGCAGAGGCAATAACTAAAGAATGAACAGAATTTGCCCAGTCGTAAGAAATCCAAGCTCGTATTAGTTTGGGATTATCTTTTGTATTCATAAATTTTTTATAGTAATGTTGGTTAAACTTAAGAATAATTTATCAAAAATAATGTTTCGTAAAAATTAATTGTTCAATCTTCTATTCTTTCAGTTCAAATTTGGTCAGTTTATTGTCTTTGTAACAATAAAACTCATAACTATCTTCTCCAATTCTGAATACTTTTTCGAGATGGATTTTATCGTAATTAGGTAAAATTTCATTGTATTTCTTTAATAAATTTTTAGGTAATTCATTCGGTTGAATTGGACGTTCAATCTCAAATTCACCATCTAACGAATATTCCATCACAAAATCGCTGTTTCGCCATTTTAAAGTGGTTTCATTTTCGTCACCTTTACTTGTTGTTGTAAGTTGAACTTTATCTTCTTGAATGATTTTTTGGGAACTTGTATAAAAAAGTGTAATTCCAGAAATAACCATCGCTGCATAGCCAACTTTTCTGAAAATAAAATCGCTAAAATAAGGTAAAATATATTTGACCGTATAAGAAGAAATAATTGAGGCAATTGCAATCGTCAATCCAAGTAATAATGCGTTCTTTGAGTATAAAGCAAGAACAATATAAATGATTAATTTTATGATATGAAGTATAATTTCGTTGGCAGCTCGCGTTGCAATAATTTCTTCTTTTGTTAATCCATATTTTAAATAAAATCTATTGAATAATAAACCTATTGCTCCTGTTATTCCAGAAACGAATCCAGCTAAAAAACCAACAATGGCCAAAATATATTTTGGTGAAGGTTTTTCTTCATTGTCTTGTTGTTTTTTGTTTAGAAATAATTGTGGAACATTTGAAATCAATAATACAGCTACAATAATTTGTAAATAAATTGGGTTGATAAATTTGATTAAATAAGCGCCCATTAAAACTGCTGGAATCGAAAATGGCACGAACCAAAAGAAGATTTTCCAATGTACAGATTTTCTGAAAGCCGCTATTCGAGAGGCAGAACTTGTAAATGTTCCGATTGTTAAAGAAAAAGGGACTAACGAAGTTGGAATAATAAGATTGAGGATTGGAATTAAGATTAAACTTGCGCCACCGCCACAAATTGCACTTATCCAAAATGCTAAAATAGCTCCAATAAATAGGAGAAAAATAGTAAAAATCATGACCAGAAATTTTATTCTGTTACAAAATTAGGACGATGATTTTAGAAATTAATGCTTAAAGACTTATCTTAAGTAAAACTTAAGAATAAGTAAATCTTAATTGAAAAAGATGATTTTTCGGATAAATTGTTTGCGAAATCTGTTGAAAATTATTTTTTAATAAGGCTTTAGACGAGGCGATATTTTCTTTTTTCACCCAAGCTTCAATCAGCATATATTTTCTCGATTTCAACTCTTTCGAAATCAGATTGATGATTCGTGTTGCGTAACCTCTGTTCCAAAATTGTTCATCAATCGAATAGCCAATAATCGCTTTGTCGTGAACAGGTTGAAACATCACAGTACCAATCAAGGTTTCAGAAGATTTTTCGATAACAGCAAAACGAAATTCATATCCAGAATTCTTTTTTTCTTTATCTCTTTCCAGCATTTTGTACGAATCTTCGATTGTTTTCATTGGAGCGGTTTCGCGGTATTTCATGGCTTTTGCATTCGAATAAATTTCGAAAAGTCGTGCTACATCAGTGTCCAAAAGTTCTCTGAAATAAATTAATTCGTCTTCCATATTTTGGTTTTAAGAATTTGCTTGACGTTCTAATTTTTCAATCAGTAATGCTTTTGCGTTTGTAAGTGCATAATCTTTAGCTTCTGCAAATGAAACGTTATATTTTCGTTTGAGTGATTGAATATCTTTTGGTAAATCGTTTAAAAGTTTATCATAATAAACATCTAACATTTCAGAAGTTGGCATTTTGAAATCAATTTTTAATTGAAATCTTCTCAACAATGCAACATCAATAATATGTGGATGATTTGTTGCGGCTATCAACAACGAATTTTGTGGCAAATAATCAATTAATTGAATTACTGTGTTCACTAAACGACGCATTTCGCCAACATCTTTGTCATCATTTCCACGCGCTTTTCCGATTTGGTCAAACTCATCCAAAAATAGAATTGCTTTTTCACGAGCAGCTTTATCAAAAAGCATTCGAATATTTTGCGAAGTTTCACCAATTCTTGATGAAACAATATTACTTAAATTCAAAATCAATATTGGTTTTCCGATTTCATTTGCAATTGCTTTTGCAGTTGTTGTTTTTCCACAACCTGAAAATCCATGCAACAAAATTTTATTATTGACAGGTAAATTATATTTACTCAATTCCTCTATATATCTATGTTCTTTGATAAGTTGTTTTACTTGAGCAAGATTTTGATCATCTAAAAAAACATCATTCAAAGAAATTTCTTCCTTATCGTCAACAATTAAATCGTAAATATTCATATCAATTTTACTTCAAGACTCAAAAATAAACTATTTTAATCCGAAAGCCGATTTTTAGCACAAAAAAAGCTTCAGATTTCTGAAGCTAAAATTTTAAACCGTCATATGAGAACTGATTGCAATTCTATTCCAAGCATTAATCGTGGTAATTGCAATAATGATAATCGCAATATAATTTTCAGAAAAAAGTGTTAATGCTTTTTGATAAGTTTCTTCTGATAAACCATGTTGACTGATATTTGTAATTTCTTCGGTCATCGCCAATATTACACGTTCTTCTTCTGTAAAAAGTGTCGTTTCTCGCCATGCATTCAACAAAAAAATACGTTGATTTGTTTCGCCTAATTTCATCGCGTCTTTGGTGTGCATATTAATGCAAAAAGCGCAACCATTGATTTGTGAAGCTCTAATTTTAATAAGTTCTAAATGCAATTTATCTAATTCAGAATTTGCTAAAAAATTCTCTAAACCATACATTGCTTCGTAAGTTTTTGGTTCTAATTTTTGAATGTTTAATCGTGATTTCATTTCTTAATTTTTAACTAAGTTCGTCGATTATTTATTCAAAAAAATTAAACTGGTTTAAGAAAACTCTTTCTTTCGGATTTCGCTTAAATATTCGGGTGTGAAGCCTAAATAAGAAGATAATAAATATTGAGGAGCACGTTGTAAAAACTCAGGAAAATTTTTCTTGAAGTGAAGATAAAACTCCTCTTTCGAAAACTCTTTCAAATATTTGGAACGCATTTGAGCAGCAGCATTTGCTTTTTGATAAATTTGTTTGAAATACGAATTGAAAATAGGATGTTTTTCGCATAAAATTTCTTCGTTTGTTTTACTCATTTTCATAATAATTGCATTTTCTACAGCTTGAATATAAAACTCAGAAATTTGTTGATTAATGTAAGAAAACGAATCTGTCAACCACCAATTTTCGATAGCAAAATCAATGGTTTGTTCTACACCTTTTTCATTGATGAATAATAATCGAATACATCCAGAAATAATAAAATAATTGTACGTACAAACTGTTCCAGCTTTATGAATCATTTCTTTTTTCTTCACCGAAAATTTTTCAAAATATTGGACTGAATCGTGAAATTCTTCTTCAGAAATTGAAGTGAAAATTTGAATATGTTTCTTTAACTGACCGAAAGAATTTTCCATTTTATAAGCTTAATATATTTCTCTTTAAAATTAATGATTAGTTTCCGAAAGGACTTAATTTAGTTTAAAATTAATCAGGTTTATAGTCAGAATTTGGAGTGCAATTTGCTTGAAATGAATCGTCGAAAGAACATAAAAATAATCTATAAAGATTTGACATTATTTTTTACTTTTACGAACCAAAAAATAACAATAATATGGCTTCAGGAATATTTGCAATTTTAGATGATATTGCAGCATTGATGGATGATGTAGCGGTTACAAGTAAAGTAGCAGCGAGTAAAACAGCAGGGATTTTAGGAGATGATTTGGCTGTAAATGCTGAGAAAGCAACGGGATTTTTATCTTCGCGCGAAATACCAGTTTTATGGGCAATTACAAAAGGCTCTTTTATCAATAAATTGATCATTGTTCCAATTGTTTTGACACTAAATCATTACATGCCAGAGGTCATAAAATATGTTTTGATTTTGGGAGGTTTTTATTTAGCTTTTGAAGGTGTAGAGAAGATAATCGAGTTTATTTTTCACCGTCCAAAAAAAGGTTCAGAAGTTATTCATGAAGATAAAGTAGAAGATAAGAAGCAAGTCTCGGAAAAATCAAAAGTGAAATCTGCAATTATTACGGACTTTATTCTTTCGATAGAAATTGTGATTATTGCATTGAGTACAGTTTTGGAACAACCAATGTTGACACAAGTTTTTACAGTTTCGTTTATTGCAATTTTAGCAACCATTGGTGTTTACGGGATTGTAACCTTAATTGTTCGTATGGATGATGCAGGTTTTAAACTGATAAAAGCATCACACGACAAAGGAGCTGTTTCTAAATTAGGACATTTTTTGGTTGACGCATTACCTTATGTGATCAAAATTTTAGGATTTGTAGGGACTGTTGCACTTTTATTGGTTTCAGGTGGGATATTTGTTCATAACATCGATTATATTCATCATCATTTACCTACAGCAATTCCAATGATGATTAGCGAAGCTTTGATTGCTTTGATTGCAGGATTATTGGTTGTGGTACTTGTCACAATAGTTAAGAAAATAATAGGTTTAGCTAAAGGTTAGGAGATAGAATAGATTTCGAAAAGAATTGTTAACTATTTCGTATCTTTGAATAAAGATTTACAAATGGCAGATTATATCAGAATTCATCCAGAAAATCCACAAGAAAAAGCGATTGATCAAGTGGTTAAGATTTTACAAAATGGAGGTTTAATTATTTATCCTTCCGATACTGTGTATGGATTAGGATGTGATATTACGAATATTAAAGCAATGGAGAAACTTGCTCGATTGAAAGGTGTTAAACTTGAAAAATCTCATTTTTCTATTGTTTGTAATGATTTAAGCCATTTGTCACAATATACTTTACCAATTGATAACAGTACGTTCAAAATTTTGAAACGCGCTTTACCAGGTCCTTTTACATTTGTCATGAATGCATCGCGCAATTTACCTGTTGCTTACAAAGGTAAAAAAACGGTTGGTATTCGTGTTCCAGATCATGCTGTTCCGCAAATGATTGTCGAAAAATTAGGAAATCCTATTGCTTCAACTTCTATTTATGATGAAGATGAAATTGTAGAATATACAACAGATCCTGAATTGATTTTTGAAAAATGGGAGAAGCTTGTAGATGCTGTCATTGATAGTGGTTATGGAGATAATATTGCGTCTACTGTTGTTGATATGACGGATGGAGTAGAGGTTTTACGTGAAGGTAAGGGTGATATTGAAGATTATTTATAGGATTCAACATTAATTATATAAAACCAAAAAAGGATTTCAATTGAAATCCTTTTTCTATACTAACTAATTGATAAAATTATTTATCAATCGAACCCATTACGCGTTGCATAAAAGTATTGGCAGCAGTACGCTCGTCCAATCCTTCTTCTTCCATCATTTGCTTCATTTCCATAGCTCCACAAATGTTAGAAATCATTTCTCCAATTACTTCTTGTTCTGGCTCCTTTACAGCTGGAGAATCAGCATAAACTTCCAAAACTTCTAAAGCTGTTTCCATTGCTTCAATAGAAACGTTTTTTGCTAAATTCTTAAATACCGGCAACTTCATTGATCAATTCTTTTACAGCATCAATTTTAGACGCAGTTACTTGTCCTACATTTTCTCCTCCTTTGAAAACCGCGAAAGTTGGTAAATTTGGAACTTCAGCTAATTTTCTTGATTCTACTAATTTTTCAGCATCAACATATAAAAACTCAGCTTGACCTTCATATTCAGCCGCTAATTTTTTGAATTTTGGTTTTACTAAACGGCAGTTTCCACACCATCCAGCACCATATTGTACAATTACTATATTGTTATCAGCAACTACTTGTGCTAAGTTATCTTGTTCTAATTCTGCAAACATTTTATTAATTTTTATAAGTTAAAAATTGGGTATAAAAAAGGCTGTCTAAGTGTTGAGCTTAGTGATTTTTATTGAAAATGAATTCGTTAAAATCTCCTGTCAAATTTTTTAGACAGCCTCTTCGTGAATTTTGAAAATCAAAAGATTTTCAAGTTATTTTTAGTGAGAAGCTAAGTAAGAAGCTACACCATCTTTAGTAGCGTTCATAGCATCTTTTCCTTCTTCCCAGTTTGCTGGACAAACTTCACCATATTTCTCAACGTGTAAAATTGCATCTAATAAACGTACATACTCATCGATGTTACGTCCTAATGGTAAATCGTTGATTGTTTCGTGACGAACAACACCATTTTTGTCGATGATGAAAGTACCACGGTAAGCAACTGGAGCTCCTTCAAATTTTAAAGAATCATTTTCTTCATTGTAAACATACTCACCAGCTAAAACTCCGTAATCCATAGCGATAGTTTTTGCTAAGTCAGCAACGATTGGGTAAGTAACACCTTCGATACCTCCGTTATCTTTTGCAGTGTTTAACCACGCTAAGTGAGTTTCTTCTGAATCACAAGAAGCAGCGATTACAACAGCATCTCTTTTTTCGAATTCAGCTAATTTAGCTTGGAATGCGTGTAATTCTGTTGGACAAACAAATGTAAAATCTTTTGGGTAGAAGAATAAAACGATGTTTTTCTCTCCGATTGGCATTGAAAAGTTTTCTACGATTTCGTCTCCATCAATTACTGCTGGCGCTGTGAATAAAGGCGCTTTTTTTCCTACTAATGACATAATTTTAATTTTTTATATTTTGTTTTTTACTTCTCGATTAGATAAAACTTATAATAGTTTTTATCTCTTTTACTGATGCAAATTTAGACTGATATTTTAAACTGTCCATATATTTTCAATTTCAAATATAGATTAAACTATAAATTATATTTATGATATATGATTAATAATAATAATTATTGAGTTAATATTTTATTGAAATTCAATACAACAAGCCTTTTTATCTTACCTCTACGCTAATTTACGAAGATTATTTACCTTAAAGAATGATATTCCTTATGTTGATGATTATTTAAAATGAATTAAATTTTATTTCTATATTAGTAGAATAATAAACACTATAGAATGCTAAAATATTTATTTTTAATACTTCCAATAATTGGATTTGCCCAAGATGCTGTTCGTGTAGAATATGAAGTTCGTCAAGAATTTGATAGAAGTAATTTAAAACAAACATCTGCTAGAATGGAAGAAATGCTTGTCAATTCAGAAAATAAACGATATTATTTTGAGTTATTTGTAAATGCTACAAATTCTAATTTTACAGAAATTGAACGGATCAATAATGAACAAAATCGAGGAACTTCTTTTGGATTGACAACTAATATAAGCGCAACTATTTTTAAAGATTTCAATGCAAAAGAGTTATATGAAAAATAGTATAATGAAACCGAAGTTGTTTATTAAAGATTCAATTCAGTCTTTTCCATGGATTTTGAGTGAAGAAGAATCAACAATTTTAGGTTATAATGTTAGAAAAGCAACACTTATAAATCCAACACAGACAGTAGAAGCATGGTACGCTCCAGATTTAATTTTTCGTGATGGACCTTCTCGTTTTAATGGATTACCAGGTTTGATTTTAAAAATTAAATTCAAATTACCATTTACAAGTGATATGGATACAAATGTTAGTTTTACGGCAATTGATTTAAAACCATACGCAGGGAAAATAGAAATACCAAAAAATACTAAAGTAGTTGAGAAAGAAGTTTTTCAAGAAAAAGCTAAAAAATCAATGAAAGGCAAAAGTAATTACGTTCTCAAGTAGTTGAGAAAGATTAAGAGATAAAACGAAAAAGGTTAGTGAATTCACTAACCTTTTTCGTTTTTATATTTTTTTACTTTTTCCTTTGATATATGTTTTGAAATTTTTTCCATCCATTGAAATTTCAAAAGCTGTGTTAACTTCATTATTTTCGAGTAGTGAGTAAATCAATCTAAATGTAGGTTGATCGGGTTTTGTTTCACTCAGAAATGTAATCGTTTTTTCGGTATAAGTAATCGAATAATTGATAACATGACCTTCGTTATCAAAATAAATGGCTTTCGATAAATTTTTATTTTCATCTAAATAAACAACCAATAAATCATCATGTACGGTCATTTTTTTAGAATCTCGCGAAGGATACTCGGAACGACTTTTTCTAACAATTACATTTTGATCTAATTGATATTCAAAAGAAAAAACACCTTTTCCTTCTCCTGGTTTTCCGTTTCCAATACCTTCCCAATTTCCGATTAACCAATTCCAATTTTGATTTGTTTGTGCAAAACCTAAATTAGAAAAAATAAGGAATAGGAGGAATGTTATTATTTTTTGATTGATCATATTAGATTTTATTAACTTCATTGACATTAATCTGTGTTGTAAATAAACCATAGTTTACAAAAACAATTTCTTTTTTGATTTTATCAATTGTTCCAACACTCGACGAACCATGAATTTTTACTCGATCACCAACTTTCAAAGCATCAATTTTTTTCTGAGTAGCTGCTTTTTCTTTCTTTTCGATGACTTCTTTTTGTTGAGAAATTGTTTCTGAATTTTCTTTTAATTCGCGTTTAACTTCTTTCTCTACAATCTTTTCGATTTTCTTTAATTGTTGAACTTCTTTCGTTTTTTTCGAGTTTTCCATTTCAATTAATTTCAAGAAATTCGAAATCATTTGCTTTTTATTTTTCGTTTTCAAGTAAGAATCCGCCATGTCTGAAATACGTTCTCCAAGTTTCAAACGTTTTTGTTCACGATCATATAATTGCTGAAAATCGTATAGTTTTTGTTGAATTTTTTCGTTTGTTTGTTCTAATTTTTCATTGTGTTCAATATTCGTTTCGCGCAACTCTTCAACATGATCTTTTGTTTTCTGAATCTCAAATTTTTCCTGTTGAAGTTTCAAAATGGTTTTATCCAAACTCACTTTTTCACTTTCAACCTTTTTCTTTGCGCGATTAATCAAACGAAACGGAATTTTATTTTTCTCTGCAACCTCAAATGTAAACGAACTTCCGGCTTGTCCAATTTCTAAACGATAAAGCGGTTCCAAACTTTTTTTATCGAACAACATACATGCGTTGATCGCTTCTGGCAAACTTTCTGCACTCAATTTGATATTGGTATAATGCGTCGTAAAAACACCGAAAGAATTACGTTCATAAAATTCTTCAAAGAAAACTTCGGCCAAAGCTCCACCCAATTCTGGATCAGAACCTGTCCCAAATTCATCAACTAACAATAATGTTTTATCATCAGCATTTTTCAAGAAATACGACATTTGTTTTAGACGATAACTGTATGTTGATAAGTGATTTTCAATGGATTGATTATCTCCAATATCTGTGAAAATTTGATTAAAGAATCCAAATTGACTTTCATCTTTTACAGGAACTAAAAGACCGCTCTGGATCATAATTTGAAGCAAACCAATCGTTTTTAACGTAATTGATTTTCCTCCAGCATTTGGACCAGAAATAATGATAATACGACAATCTTCGTTAATTTCTAAACTCTGCGGAATCGTTTTTTGAGCTTTTCTTTTATTGTTTAAGAATAAAACAGGATGATAAGCATCGACTAATTTTATAATTCGATTCTCAGAAAGTTGAGGTAAAATTCCATTAATCAAAAAAGCATAATTTGCTTTCGCTTGTGTAAAATCGATGTATTCTAAAAACGTTTGATATTCTTCAAGATTTGGTTTGTATTCTGCAATTTGAGCAGTTAAATCTAATAAAATCTGAATAACCAAATGTTTTTCTTCTTCTTTTAATTCTTCCCATTCACGACGAGGATTTTGTACACTTTCTGGCTCAATAAACGTAATCGATCCAGTTTTAGAAGTACCTAAAAATTGCCCTTTCACACGTTTTCTCAAAGCAGATTTAACGGCCAAAACGCGACGATTTCCAACAACAGATTCACGAATGTCATCCAAATAATCCGAATGATAAGACATCGATTTATTGAATAATTCGGTAATTCGTCCATTCAAATGACGCAAACGATCGCGTACAATTTTCAGTTCAGGACTTGCGTCGTCCTTGATTTCTCCAAATTTATTGAATACTTGATCGATTAATTTTATGATATTTTTTTCGTAAGTAATCGTTGAAGCTTTCTCAAACAAAACAGGTGCATATTCGTTGAAAGCTGTCAAATATTTCAAGATTTCTTTCACTTGAAGCGTATTTGCCTTGATTTTGAAGAATTCTTCTGCAGGCAAATAATAATTCTCAATTTCTAATCGGTTTAGATTTTCATCTAAAATATAATATTCTGAAAACGGAAAACGATTTCCCGTCTCGAAACTTGTTAAATATTCGTTTGTCGTTTGTAGATCTTGTACCAAAAGTTGGTGATCCTGATAAGGTTTTAAGTTAAAAATAAGTGCCTCAACCTTTTCTGTATAAGCAAATTCTGCGATTTCTTTTTGAACCGCATTAAATTCTAAATCTTTTAAAGTTTGTTCTGATATTTGCATTAACGCAAAATTACGGATAAAATTTCGACAAATTCAAAATCATAAAATACTTTGAAATCCGTGATTTTTTATGACCGATCAAAGTGAATGACATTAATTTTGACCTTATTAATATATGTCATTTGATCTGTGTTAGTATTTGCTTTGCTACTTCTGAAAACTGATTTTTTAGTTTCATTTGGTTTTAAATCAATAGTTAAAGTTTCGGAATTGATTGTCGGATTTGGATTTTTAAATTCAAAAGTTAATTTAACTTTTACTGAAAAATCCTTGTTTTTATTCTTCACTTCAGTGCTTATGTTGTATGTTCGGTCTGCATTATATATCATATCTGTATTCAAAACTTTTATATTATTTTCAATTTTCCGGCCTAAATCATAAGGATCATCATCAGCAAAATCTATACAAGAATTTAGTATAAAAAAGGGAATTAGGTAAAGAAACTTTTTCATAGAGGTTAAAATTGGTTAATTTTGTTTCTGTATAAATATATGAAAATGGATGTGAAATTAGATGCTTCTTGGAAAGAAGTTTTAAAGAATGAATTTGAAAAAGATTACTTTAAAATATTGACAGATTTTGTACGAAATGAGTATGAAACAAAAACAATATATCCTCCCGCATCCAAAATATTTTCTGCATTAGATTATACGCCTTTTGATGATGTTAAAGTGGTTTTGATTGGTCAAGATCCTTATCATGGGATTGGACAAGCAAATGGTTTGTCTTTTTCGGTTGTCGATGGAATTAAATTACCTCCAAGTTTGCAAAATATTTATAAAGAGTTGAATGATGATTTAGGAATAAGAATTTCTACTTCTGGAAATTTGGAAACATGGGCTAAACAAGGTGTATTATTATTAAATGCAACATTGACGGTTGAAGCTTCTAAGGCAGGTTCGCACCAGAAAAAAGGTTGGGAAATATTTACAGATGCTGTAATACAGAAGCTTTCTGATCAAAAAGAAAATTTAGTTTTTATACTTTGGGGAGCTTATGCTCAAAAAAAAGGAGCAAAAATTGACCGAAATAAGCATGTTGTTATAGAATCTGCTCATCCTTCTCCATTAGGAGCTTACAGAGGTTTTTGGGGAAGTAAACCTTTTTCGAAAACTAATAATTTTTTGAAAAGTAAGAATCTACAACCTATAAATTGGGAAATCAAAAGTAAATAATTTACATCGCCATAATTTTTTGTAAATAAGAATTAAAAGCTGTTGGGGTGTTTACGTTTATATACGGAACTTTTTCGGTTATTTTTTCTTTTAGAATAGTATAAGTAGCTACAAAAATGGTAACATTTGGAAGATTTTTCGTGATTGATTCGAGATAAATTTCAAGAGAAGTGGAATCATAATTTTTAGAGATATAAATAAAAATATGTGTTATTTGAGTATTTTCAATACATTCTAAAATAGAATTTAAACTCTGATTTTCCCCTAAATAAATTCCTTTTTCGTTATTAATTTTTAAAAGAAGATAGGTATAAATTAATTCTAAATCTTCATTTTCTTTTTCAGGTAAAAATAAAAGCCATTTACGAGAATTTTGATCTGAATATGGAATTGATTTAATCAAATAAAAAAGATGTTTTCTAATTAGGTTTTTAGAAAACGAAATAACCGATTCTTGAATAGTATACTTTTCCATAATGATAGACATTTTGCTTAAAAAAGGAAAAACAATATCTATACAACATTTTTCGATTCCAATTTTATTGAAACAAAGTGTAAGAATAGCGTCAAAGAAACGTGTATCATATGAAAAACAAGAACAGATTAATAACACAATAATTGGTTCATAACTTTTGTTTTTCTGGATATAATTTTGAATTTCAAATTCGGATAAAATTTGTATTTCTGAAAGTGATTTTACACTTAAATTTTCTACTGTATATTTTTTGTTTGATTCAATTAAAAAAGAAATAATAATAATTTTTTTTAAGTGATCGTGGTTAAATAATGAATTTTTATCAATCTTATCCTCGTTAAACAATTTGAACTTTTTATCCCATAAAACAATTATTTGTTCATCTAGTCTTGACAGATCTGATAGATCTTTTAGAGAATAAGTATTCATAAGTAGAATTCTAAAATAGTTCTCTTTAAAGTTAATAATATATTGTAAATAAATCAATATAAACTATAGTGATTTATTAATAAAACATCAATATTTTACTGAATATGATAATTTCATCTGCACGAAAAACATTGAAATTTATGTTATCTTAGCAAGAGTCATAAAAAATCAAAATCACAAATAAATGTCACAAATTACTCAAGAAGAAAAGAAAGAAAAGTTTGTACATCCAATACAAGAAGTATACACTCCTAAAAACAAAGTACGTATTGTAACTGCTGCTGCTTTGTTTGATGGGCATGATGCGTCGATTAATATTATGCGTCGCATTATTCAAGCAACGGGTTGCGAGGTAATCCATTTAGGTCACGATAAATCGGTTGAAGATGTTGTAAATACTGCGATACAAGAAGATGCAAATGCAATTGCAATGACATCTTATCAAGGAGGTCACAACGAATATTTCAAATATATGTACGATTTGCTTCAAGAAAAAGGAGCGGGTCATATCCGCATCGTTGGAGGTGGAGGTGGAGTAATTTTACCGTCAGAAATTAAAGAGTTGATGGATTACGGAATTACACGTTTATACTCTCCTGATGATGGTCGCGAATTAGGTTTGCAAGGAATGATTAATGATATGGTGGAGAAAGCAGATTTTCCGACAGGGCCATTAGAATTGCCAGAAGGAAAAGATGTTTATCAATCATTAGAAGATAAAGATATCACGACGATTGCGCGACTAATTTCGTTGGCAGAAAATCGTGAAGAAGATTTTTTGAAGGCATTTGATTTCGATAAAGTAGCTGATAAATCTGCACCGGTTTTAGGAATTACGGGAACAGGAGGAGCAGGAAAATCGTCTATGGTAGATGAATTAGTGCGTCGTTTTTTGATTGATTTTCCAGAAAAATCAATTGCTTTGGTTTCTGTCGATCCATCAAAAAAGAAAACGGGTGGTGCTTTGTTAGGAGATCGTATTCGAATGAATTCTATCAACAATCCTCGTGTTTATATGCGTTCGCTGGCTACTCGTCAATCAAATTTAGCGTTATCGAAATATGTGGAGGAAGCGATTCAGGTGTTGAAAGCTGCGAAATATGATTTGATTATTTTAGAAACTTCTGGAATTGGTCAGTCAGATACCGAAATTTTAGATCATTCTGATGCTTCATTGTATATCATGACGCCAGAATTTGGTGCTGCAACGCAATTAGAGAAGATTGATATGTTAGATTTTGCTGACATTGTGGCGATTAATAAATTCGATAAACGTGGTGCGTTAGATGCCTTACGCGATGTAAAAAAACAATACCAACGTAATCATAATCTTTGGGATATAAATCCTGATGAAATGCCTGTTTTTGGAACAATTGCTTCACAATTTAACGATCCAGGAACCAATCAATTATACCAATCAATCATTGATAAAGTGGTTGAAAAAACAAATGCAGATTTGAAATCTTCTTTTCAAATTACAAAAGAAATGTCAGAGAAAATCTTTGTTATTCCACCATCAAGAACGCGTTATTTATCAGAGATTGCTGAAAATAATCGTGGATATGATGTTCGTGCAAATGCACAGAGAGATGTAGCTCAAAAACTATATGGTTTCTTTAAAACAATTGAAACACTTTCTGGAAAAAAGCCAACAATTTCTCAACACGGAATTGATATTTCTGGAACTGAAAATGCAGATTTAGTTAAAATTCTTTTAGCTGAATTTGATAAATTAAAAATGAATTTAGATCCTTTCAACTGGGAAGTAATCACGACTTGGGACGAAAAGGTAAACAAATATAAAAATCCAGTTTATACATTTAAAGTGCGTGATAAAGAAATTAAAATTCAGACACATTCTGAGTCTTTATCGCATTTACAAATCCCTAAAATTGCATTGCCAAAGTACGAAGCTTGGGGCGATATTTTACGTTGGGTTTTACAAGAAAACGTACCGGGTGAGTTTCCTTTTACTTCGGGATTATATCCATTTAAACGTGAAGGTGAGGATCCAACGCGTATGTTTGCGGGTGAAGGTGGACCAGAGCGTACCAATCGTCGTTTCCATTATGTATCGAAAGGAATGCCAGCAAAGCGTTTGTCTACAGCGTTTGATTCGGTAACTTTGTATGGAAATGATCCAGGTCATCGTCCTGATATTTACGGAAAAATTGGTAATGCTGGAGTTTCGATTTGTTGTTTAGATGATGCGAAGAAATTATATTCTGGTTTCGATTTATCACATCCAGCTACTTCGGTTTCTATGACGATTAACGGTCCTGCGCCTATGTTGTTAGGTTTCTTTATGAATGCCGCAATTGATCAAAATTGTGAAAAATACATCAAAGAAAATGGTTTAGAAACTGAAATTGAAGCAAAAATCAAAGCTATTTACGAAGACAAAGGTTTGGAAAGACCTCGTTATAATGGCGATTTACCAGAAGGAAATGATGGTTTGGGGTTAATGCTTTTGGGTGTAACTGGTGATCAGGTTTTACCTGCAGAAGTTTATGCTGAAATTAAGAAAAATACGTTAGCTCAGGTTCGTGGAACTGTTCAGGCAGATATTTTAAAAGAAGACCAAGCACAAAATACGTGTATTTTCTCAACAGAATTTGCGTTGCGTTTAATGGGCGATGTGCAAGAATATTTCATCAATCAAAATGTACGTAATTTTTATTCGGTTTCTATTTCGGGTTACCATATTGCTGAAGCAGGAGCGAATCCTATTACGCAGTTAGCGTTTACGTTAGCTAACGGATTTACGTATGTTGAGTATTATTTATCTCGCGGAATGGATATCAATGCGTTTGGGCCAAACTTATCGTTTTTCTTCTCCAATGGTATCGATCCAGAATATTCAGTAATTGGTCGTGTGGCGCGTAAAATTTGGGCAAAAGCCTTGAAAAATAAATACGGAGCTAACGAACGTGCACAAATGTTGAAATACCATATTCAAACTTCGGGTCGATCGTTACACGCGCAAGAAATTGATTTCAACGATATTCGTACGACGTTGCAAGCTTTATATGCGATTTACGACAACTGTAACTCGTTACATACCAATGCGTACGATGAAGCAATTACAACGCCAACAGAAGAATCGGTTCGCCGTGCAATGGCTATTCAGTTGATTATCAATAAAGAATTAGGTTTAGCGAAGAACGAAAATCCAATTCAAGGTTCATTTATAATTGAAGAATTAACGGATTTAGTAGAAGAAGCAGTTTTACAAGAATTTGATCGTATTACAGAACGTGGTGGCGTTTTAGGAGCGATGGAAACGATGTATCAACGTTCTAAAATTCAGGAAGAATCATTGTATTACGAAACATTGAAACACAACGGAACGTTCCCAATTATTGGTGTAAATACGTTCTTAAGTTCAAAAGGTTCGCCAACAGTGGTTCCTGCGGAGGTTATTCGTGCAACAGAAGAGGAAAAACAATTTCAAATTAAAACTAAAGAAAACTTGAATAAAATTAATGAACAACAAGCTGAAAGTGCATTAGAAACTGCACAACAAGCGGCTATTAACAATCAAAATATTTTTGAAGTGTTGATGGAAGCAACCAAAGTTTGTTCATTAGGACAAATCACTTCTGCCTTATTCGAAGTAGGCGGACAGTACCGTAGAAATATGTAATTTTTTTATTAATAATACTTTAACAGCCTCATCTTTTGATGGGGTTGTTTTCTTTTAAAAATACTTATAAACTAATATGAAAAAAAATGTAATTGTAGCTTTATTCACCTTGTTAGCAATGCCAAGTTTTGCACAAAAAGTTTTACATACCAATGAAAAAATGCTTGAAATAAAAGTAAATGGTAAAATATCAAGCAAATCTTGGGCTATTAATTCTAAAATTAAGCCAGATGTTTTTATGGCAGAAGTTTCAAATGAAAAGAGTGAAGTGATTTATTCTGATGGAAAGAATAATCTTTCTTTTGATTTAAAAAAAGGTGAAACGATTGATTTTTTAATCATTCAGAATAAGAAAGATACCGCTTATCAACGTATTATTGGAATTGCACCTAACGTAAATTTTACAAAAGATTATATCAATAAATATAAAGGAAAAACTGAAGTTGCGATTCCGGAAGTGAGTGAATTGGTCAATATTTTAATGGCTTTGCATCCCGATGCTGAGAAAGAAATTAATATGTTTGACACCAAAACAGAATATTATAAACAAGTAAAAGAGTACTTTAAGCCTTATTTGAATCATCCTGCGATAGATACGATTAAAAAATATATTACAGATTTACAGTATATTGAGGATTACAAAGGAAATATGTTTTCTAATACAAGTTATCGCTATTATTATGCCTTGAAAATGAATGCTTGTGCATATAATTTTGATAAAAACGGAGAGATTAAAAATAATGGAAACATAGGTCAAATGGCAAAAGGCTGGTATACGTTTGATCCGATGAAAGATGCAAAAGTGTTCCAAGATTTTGCAAAAGTGAGTAATTTTAGAGTATTCTATAAGAACAACCAACCGTATTATACAGAACTTTTGCAAAGGTATAATCAATTAAATCCAATTCAGAAAATGCAAAATTGGTTGGATAAAAAGTTCGGATTTGGTTATGGTTCATACGCAGTATATTTTTCGCCGTTAATTTATGGAGCGCATTCTACATCGCGTTTTGAGGATAACGGATTTACACAAACTATTATGTTCATTGCTCGTGCAGATTTTGATTCAAAATTGACTCCTACGCAAAATGAATTGTTAGAATCACGTGTTGTATTTACTGAAATCGATCATAATTATGTAAATCCTGTTTCTGATAAATATGTGAAACAAATCAATGAAGCATTGTCAAATCGTAAAAAGTGGGCGAAACCTACAATAACTGATATGTATGAATCACCTTACAAGGTTTTTAACGAATACATGACTTTTGCTGTTTATATATTATATGTTCATGATAATTATAGCAAAACAGATTTGGATAAATATTTGCCAGAATTGAATGGAATGATGAGTAATATGAGAGGTTTTGCGAAATTTACAGATTTTAATCAAGTAATGCTTGCAAAGTACAAAGAAAATCCATCAATTAATATGACTGATTTATATGAATATATGCTTGATTGGTGTAAAAAAGAGAATGAAATAGATTAGTTTTTTATACAAATAATAGATTTTTTTAATTTCAAACATGAAAAATTTCCTACTCAAAAAAGATATACAAATTTCTGCAAAACGATATTTTATCGATGCAATGGGCGCAATGGCTTATGGTTTATTTGCGACTTTATTGGTTGGTACAATTTTGAAAACTATTGGTGAAGAGTTAGATATTTCTTTTTTAACTGATATTGTTTGGCCAGTTGCGAATCAAGCGACAGGACCTGCGATAGCATTGGCTATTGCTTATAGTTTACGAGCACCTCAATTGGTGTTATTTTCGTCAGCAGTTATAGGAATTGCAGCATATCAATTAGGTGGACCTTTAGGTGTTTTTATAGCGACAATTGTAGCGGTTGAAGTGGGAAAAATGGTAGCAGGCGAAACACGTATAGATATTGTAATTACACCGATTATTACTGTTTTGGTTGGAGTAATCTTAGCACAAATCATTGGTCCTTCTGTTCAACAAATGATGAAATGGATTGGTGAAATAATTATATTTTCAACCGATTCTAATCCTTTGATAATGGGAGTTGTAATTGCTGTAATTGTCGGTATGGTTTTGACTTTACCAATTTCATCAGCTGCTTTGTGTCTAATGTTAGAATTAGACGGTTCAGCAGCTGGAGCTGCAACAATAGGTTGTTGTGCACAAATGATTGGATTTGCTACAATCAGTTTTAAGGATAATGGTTTGAAAGGTGTTTTAGCACAAGGATTAGGGACAAGTATGTTACAGGTTCCGAACATTTATAAAAATTGGAAAATTTGGATTCCACCAACTTTAGCTTCAGCGATTATAGGTCCAATTGCAATTATTTATTTCAATATGGAAAATACAGCTCTAGAATCGGGGATGGGTTCTTGTGGTTTGGTTGGACAAATAGGAACTTTCAATGCTATGAAATCTAAATATGATACTTCATATATTTTAACTTCAATATTAATTTTGCAAATCATTGCTCCAGCAATTATTTCATATTTAATTTACATTTTCATGAAAAAGAAAAACTGGATAAAAGATGGTGATATGAAGTTGAGGTAAATAAAAAATCGGTTGGATAATTCCAACCGATTTTTTATTTAGTTTATACAATATTGATTATTGTAATTTCGAAAAATCAATTTGTGGTGCAGTTTGTTTGTTATCAAACTTGAAAGCTGTTCCAGGTTGTTCAATTTCATTAAAAAAGCCTCCCATCTTCAAGAAATATCCAGTAGATGTTGTTCCTCCAGTTGCATCAATACGTTGATTTGCTTTATAAGTTGCATCAACAGTTAATTTTGCTCCATTTACTTTTTTCCATTCTCCATCATAAACCCATTGATTGTTGAAGTTTACTTTTCTAGTTAAGTAACCTTGTGTTGGCATAAAATTTTATAGGAAAGAGTGAAATCTTTTTAGGTATGTATTTGTTTTAGGGCGTTTAAAGCTTGCGATGATTTGCCAATTATTCGTTTCTGGCATAAAAAACCAAGCTGTATAAGTTGTCGAATTATCACCATTTGGAACACCTTTCAATAAGAATTTATACGTTGTATCGGCTTTCCAATTGTATTTCATATAACTTTGTCCACCAGAACCTTCGTTACCGAATTCTCCTGTTTTCACATTGTCTCCTTTCTTTAACAAAACGATTTTTTCATCATCAGGAATACTTTTTGGGTCATCAGTTACGAAAGGACTCCAAACTGAAAACAAAATACGTCTTTCCGTTTGTGAATTAGCTTGAATTCCGAAATATCCTTCTCCAAAACCGTTTGCCATATAATAAGAACCAATTATATCAGCGTCTTTTGGTACAACGATTTCATTGTAGTAATATGAAACATTTTTCTCTGTAGGGATTTCGTAAGCCAAATGGCAAGAAGGTCCACGTCTCGCCCAATAATAGTACTGCGGATCGTTGCTATAAATAATTCCGTTGTCTACTGCAGTTCCACTAACTATCAAATCTGTAATAGGGATTTCGCCTTTCAATCCGCTTAAATCAACAGAAACATAACCCGGTTTTGAAATAGCGAATGTACCTACAGAAATAGTTTTATCAGTAGATTTCCAATTGTATTTTTTTGTTTTTTTATTGAAACCAACATTTAATTGAGCGTCATTTTTAGCTTCACCCTTTAATTGAATATTAACATTTCCAGTTCCTAAAACTTTGAAATACGTTTTTGTTACATTTTTAGTTTGTGGAGAAATTAAAGCATTCACTTTTGTAACTGTAGAAGATGATCCTTCTTTATGACCGACTTCAAAAGCATTTCCAACCAAAGGAATGTCATAAGTTTTTGTTTGTTGTGCGATTACATTTCCTCCAACCAAAACGGAAAGAGAGAATAAGATGTAATGAATTGTTTTCATGGTGTTAATTTAATTTATATTTTAATAATTCGTATCCCCTCCTTCAAGACTAACTGTATTTGATTCTTTTACAGTTTTTTTAAGAACATTTTTATCATCATTGTTATTCTTCGGTTGATTTATTTCTTTTTCAATGATTTGTGTAGGTGATCTATCTACAGCATTAATTTGTGGTTGGTTTTCTTCAATCTTTTGATTTTCAGTAGTTTTTCGGTTGGTGTTACGCAATTTATCCAACAAACGTTTTGCTTGCTTAGCTTCTTCAGTTCCGTCATAAGCGGTAACTACAATTTCTAAAGCTTGCTCAAAATCGCTATCTTTTCCAGTTTGTTTGATTGCATAAGCATTTAATAAAGCAAATTTAGCAACGATAATTTCTGTCGGAAATTTCACAATTGCTTCTTGTACTTTTTTCTTTACGTCATCATATTTTTTATCTTGATACAACGTGTATGCAACTTTGTAGGCTTCTAAAGCTTCTTTTGTTTCAGCAGTGATGTATTCAACTTCTGGATTAAGAATATAACCTGCATAAATCGTATTTGGATATTTTGTTAGAATGATATTTTTGTATTCATCTTCTAATTTTTGATCACGATTTTTATAAATACGATACAATTGATAAGTCGCTTTTAATAACACATCTTCCGATTTTGGAGGCGAAGCAACCAAGGCTTTCAACTCTTTTCCAGCTAATTCTGAGTTATTGAAAATATCAAAATATCCAGTACCTAAAGACAATTGCGTTGTATCTCTCACAACTTTCAACTCATTCAATGCTTTTTGAGAAGTTGGAATTTGATCTAAATAATAATCAAGTTCAAAACGTCTTGGATCGCCAGCAGCAATTTGCCCTGTCAATTCATTCTGTTTGTCCTCAATTACAGTACTTATCGCATTCGAATTTCTCCAATTATCTTTCAACGAAATTCCTCCCCAAATACGTTGGAATTCTTGCTGTCCAGTCGATTTTAAATTTTGATTATAGAAATAGAATTTTCCTTTATCAGCATTATTGAAACTCGTCGTAAAACTTGCTGTTTTATTCTCTAACTGAAAAGTTTCCATTTCTTTTTGCTCTTCTATAGCTTGCTTTTCTTCTTTTTTCTTTAATTTTTCAATATAATCTGTGAAGAATTTTGATTGATCTTCTTTTGGAAGTGCAGCAAGTTTTAGAATTGAATCATTTTTCTGAACTAAATAATGTTTTTCCATCAATTTTTTCAAAACATCATTTCGTTTCTGAATACGCGTTTGATCTTCTGGCAAATTATAACTTGTTTGTGCCGAATCATAATAAGCCGATGCGTAAACATAATCGTTTTGCTTGAACTTTATATCACCATAATTTTCGAAAGCGCGCCCACGAATATAAGGATCAGACATTGGTTCCTTCAAACTCAATTTTGCATATTCTACAGCATCATCCATTTTGTCAGCTCGAAAAGCCATTTCAGAAATTCCGTAATATAACTCGTTTTTCTTCGATGCATAAATTCCTTTATTCGAGATGTCCAACAAGTTTTGCTTGTAATTTCCGTAATTATTAATTTTTGGATCAAAATTAGCTGCAATCGCCAACTGCGATTTGATTTCCATATCAAATCCAGGCTTCATTTTATAAACTTGCGTGAAAGCTTCACCAGCTTCTTGTTGTTTTCCTAATTTAGAAAAAACTTGTCCTAACGTATAAAATATTCGAACTCGTTCATCTTTATTTGTAGAAAAATATTCGGCTTTTTGCAATGGATCAAGTGCTTCTTCGTACTTTTTTTGATCAATTAAAAATTGAGCATAGGTACGCGCAATCATTGTTTTTAATTCTTTACTTTTATACGGATCGTTTTCGTAAAGTTTTTGTAAAGTTTCGATTCCATCAAAGTAATTTCCACCTTTTATTTCGGCAACAGTTTTGTAAACATGCGCTTCTTGCGCGTATTTAGAATCTTTGAAATTTTTGACAACATAGTTTAAAGCATCAAGCGCTTCAAAGTATTTTTTTTGATAAAATAATGATTTTCCAATCAATAAATAAGCGCGACCCATCAAAGGATTATTTTCTTTTCCTTTAATTAACATCGAATGTTTTTCGATTGCTTTCGAAGCTTTTGCCTCTACAGCAGCAAATCCAACAGGTTTTTCTACTTTATCTTGATTATTTCGATTTCCACTTCCAATACCAAAATTGGGCGTATTAAATTCACCTAAATTAGCAGAGTCCGAAACAGAAAAATATTCTATTCCAACAGGTAAAATCTTCGAGTAATTTTCTACATAATTTGTTTGTAGTTCTGTGTTCTTTTTTTCTAACTCATCCTCAGCATTGAATACTCCATTAAACCACGATGTCATCTTGTGATATTGTCGGTTTTTGAAACTATTTTTTTGCGTAGAACAGCCGATTAAAAAACTTGCGGCGAAGATACTCAGTACAATCTTTTTCATGATAGCGAATAAAAACAAATCTACAATAAAACGTTCGATTAGAAAAAATCTTGTATCCTTCGAAAAAATAAGATAATTTTATGTGGAATAGAAATAATAGAGAAGCGACTTTTTACGGGATGATTATAAAATGATAGCTAACGTTTTAGCTTTAATGTAATTAGTGATTTGACTAAGAAAAATCATTGCAATTGTTGTTAAATTATTTAGAATATTCGTTTAAATTCGACCAATAATAATGTTTTAAAGGAACAGCATGAAAGCTTTTTTAGCGAAAATTTTTGCAAAATACATTGTCAACAAAGAACAAAAGTGGATAAATAATCCGCTAGAAACACAAGACAAAATTCTAAATGAATTGATTATTGCTGCAAAAAATACAAAGTTTGGAGTTGATCATCATTTTGAATCAATCAAAAATTATGAAGATTTCAAATCGCAAATTCCAATCAATGATTATGAAGGTTTGAAACATTATTTTGATGAAGTAATTGAAGGGAAACCTGATATTCTGTGGCCTGGAAAACCTCTTTATTTAGCTAAAACTTCAGGAACTACTTCTGGAGCCAAATATATTCCGCTTACAAAAGAATCTGTTCCATCTCATATAAATTCTGCTCGAAATGCTTTATTGTTTTATATTAATGAAACAAAGAATTCTAATTTTGTTGACGGAAAAATGATTTTCTTACAAGGAAGTCCAATTCTTGAAGAGAAAAATGGATTGAAAGTAGGTCGACTTTCTGGAATTAGCGCACATTTTGTTCCAAATTATTTGCAAAAAAATCGTTTACCATCTTATGAAACAAATGTGATTGAAGATTGGGAAACAAAAGTGGATAGGGTAGTGGATGAAACGGTGAAAGCTGATATGACGCTGATTTCTGGGATTCCGCCTTGGTTGATTATGTATTTTGAACGATTGATTAAAGTTTCTGAAAAAGAAAACGTTCAGTCGATTTTTAAGAATTTACAACTAATGGTAACAGGAGGTGTAAATTATGAACCTTATCGCGATAAAGTGAATCAACTAATTGGTCGAAAAATAGATTGTATTCAGACATATCCAGCTTCAGAAGGGTTTATTGCGTATCAAGATTCTCAAAAAAATGATGATTTATTACTTTTATTGAATAATGGAATTTTTTATGAATTTGTTCCAGTTGAAGAGTTTTTTGATGAAAATCCAACCCGAATTTCATTGAAAGATGTTGAAGTAGGAAAAGATTATGTTCTAATTCTCAATACAAACGCAGGTTTGTGGGGATATAATATTGGTGACACAGTTCGTTTTACTTCGATAAAACCTTATAGAATTGTTGTTTCTGGTCGAATTAAACATTATACATCTGCTTTTGGTGAGCATGTAATTGGTCACGAAGTGGAACAGGCGTTGCAAAAAACTTTAGAAAAATATCCAGCGAGTGTAAATGAGTTTACAGTTGCGCCTCAAGTTAATCCAGCAGAAGGTTTGCCATATCACGAATGGTTAATAGAATTTGATCAAAAACCACAAGATATAACTATTTTTAATCAAGAATTAGATACACAAATGCGTCGCCAAAATACGTATTACGATGATTTGATTACGGGAAATATCTTGCGTCCGCTTGTCGTTTCTGAAGTTAAAACAGAAGGTTTTCAGCATTATATGAAATCGATAGGGAAATTAGGTGGACAAAATAAAGTTCCTCGTTTGTCTAATAATCGCGAAATTGCAGATGAATTTTACAGTCTAAACTTAATTACTACAAATTGAACACACACACAACAATAGATAAAATGATTTACAAAACGGTAAAAAGTTCATTGGTAACTTTTTCGCAATTAATGCTTCCGTCACATTCCAATTTTAGTGGAAAAATACACGGTGGATTCATTCTTTCTCTACTCGATCAAATTGCATTCGCATGTGCTTCCAAATATTCTGGAAAATACTGTGTTACGGCGTCTGTGGATAGAGTAGATTTCTTAACGCCAGTAGAAGTAGGAGAATTATTAACGCTAAAAGCATCGGTAAACTATGTCGGAAGAACGTCAATCGTCGTAGGAATTCGAGTAGAAAGTCAAAATATCCAAACAAGTGAAATTAAACATTGTAATTCGTCTTATTTTACGATGATATGCAAAGAAGAAAATGGTGAAAAAGCAGAAGCTCCAAAATTAATTTTGAAGAATCTGAACGAAGTTCGACGCTTTTATAAAGCTTTGCATCGAATTGAAGAACATACAAAAGCAAAAGAACAAATAAAAGATCCGATTGATTATAAATCGCAAGATTTAATTGATCATTTATTGGACAATCATTTCGTGAAAATAGAACTAGATTAAAGTTTTTACATCATTAATAAATAACTCAATTCTGAAAATGAATTGAGTTATTTTGTTTATAGGGTTTTGATAAATAGTTTATATTTTATCTCCTAATTGTTATGCTCCAAAAAATTGATTATTGAATTTGAGTGGCATTACTAAATTGCAAATTATTTAATTTTAAGAAAATTAGGCATTGTATTTGTTTTATCGATTCTTAATATCAAAACCAAACTTTTTATTTAATTCATTATTATGAAAACTCTCTTCAAATTTTTATTACTATTCATTGCAAGTACAACTATTTCATTTGCTCAATCTTCTGGTTTAAATAGTCAATTAATACAAACAAATTTTACTGAAAATAGCTCTAAATCTTCAAATCCTATTAGTTTTGCTGTAGCAGGAAGTGTATTTGTTTTAGCTTTTTGTGCTTTTCGTTTCAGAAAAAAAATTGTCTAAAACGAAACAAATCATTTTTTCGAAATCAGAAAAACGATTTAATTTCTAAATTTGTAAAATGAAATATTTATTCATTTTACTTGTATTGTTAGTGCTGTTTGTTATTTACAAAAAATTAAAAACAGTTCCAATTGAAAAACCACTTCCGAAAGAAGAAGAACCAAAAATATCGTTTTTAAAAATTGAAAAAAATGATGATTTGATTGATGATTCTAATCAACAAATTTCAGAATTTCAAGTAAAAATAGATTCGGTAACAAAGAAAAAAAATACATTAGAATTCTTAATTTCTATTCAAAATAATACCGAAAAAACAGTTCGTATAAATATCGTTGAAGCTGATTTTTATTCAAATTTTTCTCAAAAAAAAATCAAAGCTGATGTTACATTTTATGGAGAATTGGCAATGGGGACAAATGATATTTTATTGAAAAATACCATTTTACCTGATTCTCACGTTATCCGAAATATTTATTTTTTCGAAACAGATTTAATTCATTTTAATCAAAACGATTATCTGGAAATTGATATAGAAATTAATGGAGAACATCATCAGTTCAAAAACTATTTTCATCAAACAACTTTCGAATCGATTAAATACATTCAGTAATCTGATTTTTTGATTTGAATTGTAAGGCTTAATTTTGCATTTCAGAATTTAGAGATATGAAACATATACAATTGATGCTTGGAAGCTTGATGCTTTTTGGATTAACAGCTTGTCAAACACCAAAAATAGTTACTGAACAACAACCAGTTCAGCAAAAAAGTTTACAAGTTGATGGTAAAATTTATGCTGCATTTTTTCAACAACGTGCTGCTGAATATCAAGCCTTAAGCCAGCAAGCTTATAATGTTGCTAAAATGAGATTGGATGAAGCAATTGCGACAAAAGGCGCAAAACCTTTAGCGATTGTAACGGATATTGACGAAACTTTTTTGGATAATTCGTACTATGCAGTAGAAATGGCGCGTCAAGGAAAAACGTGGTCGCAAGAAACTTGGGCAAATTGGACGTCGAAAGGAATTGCAACTCCTTTGGCTGGTTCTCAAGAGTTTTTTCAGTATGCAGCGAGTAAAGGTGTTCAGATTTTTTACGTTACAAATCGATACGAAGTAGAGCGTCCTGGAACTTTGGCAAATTTAGAAAAATACAATTATCCAATTCAAAGTGCTCAGAATTTGATTTTGAGAAGTAAAGAAAGTAGCAAAGAAGCACGTCGTCAAAATATTTCGAAAGATTATGACATTGTTTTATTGTTAGGAGATAGTTTAACAGATTTTTCTTCTTTATTTGATAATCATAAATCTGAAAAAGAAAGAGCGGCAGCTGTAGAAACTTTAAAATCTGAATTTGGAAAACGATTTATTGTATTGCCGAATGTTGGATATGGAGATTGGGAATCTGCAATATTTGATTACAAATATGACTTGACGCAAGAGCAAAGAGATTCGATTATATACGAAGCTGCGAGAGAAACTCCTGTGAAATAAAGAATAAATACACAATGAAAACTGTCTTAATCGGACAGTTTTTTTTTGATTTATAAAAAAGTGAGAAATTAAATTTTAAATACATTTAACATGTTTTTGTTAAAAATAATCTATTAATTATTATTTGATCTGTAAAAAAATAATATTTATTTATTGAATATATAGTTTTTTTCTTTGTGCTGTATAATATTTAAGCATTCACCTATTTGTAAATTAAACTATAAATAACCTATATTTATAAGCTGGTTGTTTAGGCAATCATCAACCAATATTTAAAAAAAAATTATATCAAAACACATGAGTCAATCACAAAAAACTAATTGGGGTCAATTTATCCCACTGGTTACAGTATTCTTCTTTTGGGGATTCGTAGCGGCAAGTAATGAAATTTTAATTCCAGTTTTTAAAAAATCATTTGATTTATCCCAAGCCGAAAGTCAATTAGTCGCAGTAGCTTATTATATCGCTTATACGGTTGGAGCTTTAATTTATATGGGCGTTTCATTATTAGCTAAACAAGATTTAATCAATAAATTTGGGTATAAGAATTCATTATCTTTTGGACTTCTTTTATCAGCTATTGGAACGCTTTTTTTTATTCCAGCAGCCAATACAGGATCATTTCCTTTAATGTTAACAGGTTTGTTTACTGTAGGTCTAGGTTTTTCGTTGCAACAAACTGTTGCTAATCCGCTTGCAATTGCTTTAGGAGATGCAAGTACTGGATCTCAACGTTTAACATTAGCTGGAGGTATTAATAACTTAGGAACTACAATTGGACCTTTAATTGTTGCTTATGCAATTTTTGGTGCAGGAGGAGAAGGAGAAACAACTTTGAGTATAGAAGCAGTTAAAATTCCATATTTGTGTTTGGGTGTTGCTTTTTTAGCTGTTGCTATTTTCTTGAAATTTTCGTCTTTACCAAATCATCCAGAACAAGAAGAGGATAGTGCGATTGCAACTTCAAAAAATGATAAATCATCAGCCTTAAAATATCCTCAATTATTATTAGGAATGCTTGCGATCTTCTTATATGTAGGTGTAGAAGTTTCTACTGTAAGTAATTTACCAGCATATATGCACAATGAATTAGGGTTCGATATACAAGGAGTAACACCATATGTTTCGTTATATTGGGCAAGTATGATGATTGGTCGTTGGGGTGGTGCAGCAGAAGCATTTGGTTTAGATAAGACAAAAACATTGGCTCTTAAATTTATAGCACCTTATTTAGCTTTTGGGATTTTCTTATTAGTTAATTACATTGCAGGGCATGATTTGAAACCATTTTATCTATATAGTGTAATTATTTTAATAATGATTTTAGCTTCTTTATGGACAAATGGAAACCCTGCTAAAATGTTATTAACTTTCTCAATTATTGGAATTGTAGCATTATTAATCGGAATGAATACAACTGGTTTAGTCTCTATTTATTCTATTACAAGTGTTGGTTTGTTCTGTAGTACATTATGGCCTTGTATTTTTGCATTAGCAATTAATGGTTTAGGAAAAAACACTTCGCAAGGAAGTAACTTCTTAATTATGATGATTATGGGAGGAGGATTAGTAAGTATATTCCAAGGGTATATTGCAGATTTATCAACTGTTCATTCTAGTTATATTGTTTGTATTTTATGTTTTGTGTATCTTGTATTTTATGCAATTGCAACGCCTAAAATTCTTAAAAAACAAGGAATAAATCTTGGTGAAGTTAAATCTGAAGGAGGACATTAGGAAGATTTAATATTTAGTAATTTAATAAAAGGCTGTTTTATAATTTATTATAAAACAGCCTTTTCAGTTATTGAATTAATATAATAGGTGAAGGGACAAGAGAAACAACAAATTACAACATTTTGACAAGGTTCTAGAAAATATTCTAATTAGAATAATTCAAATACCACTACCCAGACAGCATCGCTATAAATCTATTTACTGGTCTAGGGATTAGTGCTAATGGAGAAAATTATATTACTGCTCAAAAAATAAATTAGTGAGTTAATAAAAAACTCAACCATTTGGTTGAGTTTTTTATTTCTTACGATATGCCAATATTTTATCAATACGATTACCGTCTTTGTCTACAATTTCTAGTGTCAAATCTTCTACTTCTACCTTATCACCAACATTTGGAATGGTTTCGTATTTATCTAAGAAAATTCCAGCAACGGTAACATATCTATTTTCGATGTCTTCGTCGATATCAATCTCAAAAAACTTCTCGAATTCATAGATCGAAAATTGCCCATCGATCAACCATGTACCATCTTCACGTTCTACGATTTCGTAATCTTCGTCTTGGTTCTCTGGTGTATCACCAACCAATTCGTCCAAAATATCGTTTATTGTTACAATTCCAGCCGTCGTACCATATTCGTCTAAAATAATGGCAAAATGTGCTTGTGAATTCTGTAACATTTCCAACAAAGGATAACTAAACGAATTTTCATTGACAAAAATAGGTTTGTGTATAAATTTTTTCAGGCTAAAATCTTCCTTACTTACACCAAACATATCTTTTAGTTTCAAGATACCAACGATTTCGTCCAGATTATTGTTCTTCGTAACAGGGTAGGCTGAATATTTATTTTTCTTAACTTTTGCACGTGCTTTCTCATAATCATCCGAAATATCTAATGAAGCAATTTCCGAACGATGCGTTGCTAACGTGTTCACACGACGATCTCCAAGCTCGAAAACACGTTCTAAGATTTCGTGTTCTTTTTCCTGAATTTCACCACCTTCTGTACTTTCTTTGATGATATTTTTAATTTCTTCTTCCGAAACAACTTCGCTGCTATCGTCTTTAATACCAAACAATTTTAAGAAAAAATTATTGGTAACTGTTAACAACCAAACGAATGGAGAAGTGATGATAGATAACCATTTCATCGGTTTCGAAACAATAGTAGAAACCATTTCAGGAAATTTCATTCCCAAACGTTTTGGTAATAATTCGCCAAATACAATCGAAAAATAAGTGATGATTACTACCATAATAATTGGAGAAAGTGTTTTGGCGTAAGGTGCAATGAAAGAAATAGATGTTAAAAATTCTGTTAAATTTGCAGTTAGTTTATCACCCGAGAAAACCCCTAATAAGATACCAATAAGGGTAATTCCGATTTGTACGGTTGATAAAAATTTGTTCGGATTCTCAGCAAGTTCTAAAGCCGTTTTAGCACCAGAACTTCCTTTCTTCATTTGATTTTCTAATTTGAATTTTCTTGACGAAACAAGTGCCATTTCTGACATGGAAAAAATTCCGTTCAATAAAATCAATACGATTATTATAACAATCTCCACTTTTATTCTTTAATTTTGATAAAAATAAACCAAAATCTAATACTTACCATAATGTCTCAATTTAATATTATGAAATTTTCTTATTTAATTTTACTTGCTTTTATGCTAAATGCTGGTTGTGCTTTCGGTAACAGCGATCAAACTCCAGAAGAAACAGATACTATTTTACCTACTTTTACAACGGCTGAATTGATTGGTAAAGGCAACCCTACGATGGTTGGAAATGGGTATAAATTGTTGCCAGAAGTTGCAAAACAATTTGAATTAATGAAAGCTGATGCACAAAAAGCAGGTTTTAAAATACAAGTGATTTCGAGCTATAGAAATTATACGTATCAAAACGGAATTTGGGAGCGCAAGTATAAAGCAAATCAAGCGAAGAAAATTGCAGCGAAAGAAAACATCGAAAAGATTATTGAATATTCTACCATTCCAGGAACTTCTCGTCACCATTGGGGAACTGATTTGGATATTATAGACGGAACGCGCGGAATACCAGCAGATCCGTTGAATGAGAAACATTTTAACGAAGGAGGATCAATGCATAAATTTAAACTTTGGTTAGATGAAAATGCATCTAAATATGGTTTTTATTTGGTGTACACGGATAATTCAGCGAGAAAAGGATTCAAATATGAACCGTGGCATTTTACGTATAAAGCGATTTCTGAACCGATGTTACAAGCTTATAAAAAGCTTGATATTAAAAAGGTTTTACAAGAAAATAAATTGTTAGGAAGCGAAAATTTTACAGATGATTTTATCGAAAAATATCGAAAAGAAAATATTTTGGATATAAATCCTGTTATTAAATAGTTAAAGCTCCTTTTTGGAGCTTTTTTTGTGGTATCTTTAAATAAAATTTAAGAGATTATACTTTCTGATGAGATTAACATTTTTCATATCGTTATTTTTGAGCATGAGTTTACTAACTTTTGCCAAACAATCGATTGTGAAAGATTTGGATGGCGATGGAAAGTTTGACAAGGTTTCAATTAATTTTGAAACGAATAAAATAGAGTTTTTACTTTCTGATACTGAATATAAAAAGCAGAGTAGTTTAGCTTTTAATGAATTGGATCGTAATACGAAGATTGAGGAAACAAAGAAAGGTTTCAAGATTATCAATAAAATAGGAGATGTTTTGTTTACATCTTATTTTCGATACAATCGTCAGACAAAAAAGATTGAATTATCTGCCATAAAACGTTCAATAGTTTCGGATGATTATTCGAAAGAAAATGGCGAATCAACTTTTATTACAGCTACAAAAGAGTTTATTGCGAAATGGAATAGTTTGGATAAATCATCAAATAAAGTGATTGCTTTACCAACGCTAAAAACTAAAATTGATTTGGATGTTATTTCTTTGAATGATTTTAATGATGCATTTCTGAATAAATTTAATCAACAAAGTTTGACTTTTTATAAAGCTGAAATCTCCAAGCAAAAATAATTATTGCTCCAAATCTATTGTTCTGAATGTTAGATTAATTCGTGGCGAATTTACTTTTTTAGTAGGAGGTAAGCGATGCAGCCAATAATCTTGTGTTTCATTTTTCATAACTAATAAACTACCACTTGCAAGATTTAAAGCAATTACTTCTTTAGTTTCTTTATGTTTAAAACCAAATTTACGTTCAGCGCCGAAACTTAGCGAGGCAATTGCGCCATGACGTTTCAATTGTTTTTCACCATCACTATGCCAAGCCATCCCTTCGGAACCATCGTGATATAAATTTACCAAACAAGAATTATAAGTTTCGCCAGTTTTTTCCTCAGCTAATTTTTTTAATTCAAGTAAAGTATCAGTCCAAGGCAAAGCTGTTTTCATGATTTTGGAATAGGTATAAGCAAATGGAAAATCTCCATACCAAGCAATTTTTCGTTTAGTTTCTATCAATTTTCCAAATATTATTGCTTGATCGTTTTTCCATTCAATTTCATTTAATAATATAGAATAATAATGATGCGCTTTTTCATCGGTCATAATTTGTCCAAAATAATTTACAGTTCCATCTTTTGGAAGTAGATTTTGTTGTCCGTCAAATAAATCGTTAAAAAGATCCATTTATAGTTTTATATGATCAAAAATAAGGAATTTAGATTTAATTCAGTTAATGTAATGTGCAGATAAATAAAGTTTTACTAACGTTTGTTATTTAAAATTTAATATTGAATAAGTCAAAAAAAAATTGGATTATATAATTTTTTATTTATTTTTATTTAACCAAAATTTAACACAATATGAATAAATTGATTTTTAAGAACACAATTAAGTTCTTCCTTGTAAGTAGTATTTTACTTCTTGTTTCTGTCTTTTTAAAAATGTTAAATGTAGATCATGCGGATTTTATCTTGAACATCAGTTTCTCGGTTACAATTATTTCGCTTATCGCTGTAATGATGAGTTATAAGACTATAAGGGGGAAAAACAATTTTTCTATGGATTAATTTTTACGTATTAATTTAATTAATAATTTTGGTTGTTTATTTGTGAAAAGATAAACAACCAACTATTGTTATTTTAATAAACTGCCTCAGCGATTCTTTTTGTATTTATAGAATTACTCATTGTATAAAAATGTAATCCAGGAACACCAAAATCGATCAACTCTTTACATTGTTGAATACACCATTCAATTCCGATTTCCTTGATTCGTTCCTTATCTTTCGACTTCAAAACTTCCATTGCCAAAGCTTCTGGTAAGTCCAAATAGAAATTTTGTGGAATCGACGTTAGTTGATTGAAAGTTGTCAAAGGTTTTATACCCGGAATAATCGGAATATTAATATCCATTTCGCGACATTTTTTAACGAAATCAAAATATTTCTGATTATCAAAAAACATTTGCGTCACGATATAATCAGCTCCCAATTCCACTTTCTTTTTCAAATAATACAAATCCATTGCAAGATTTGGTGATTCGAAATGCTTCTCAGGATAACCCGCTACACCAATACAAAAATCCATTGCATGCGATTCTTGTAGTTCGTCGTCTAGATAATTTCCTGTATTCAAAGCAGTAATTTGCTCAATCAATTCCGAAGCATTTGCATGTCCACCAACTTCAGGAACAAAAGATTTTTCCGATTTTATAGGATCTCCACGTAAAACCAAAAGATTGTCAATTCCCAAGAAATTCAAATCGATTAACGCATCTTCTGTATCTTCTTTTGTAAATCCACCACAAATCAAATGCGGAATTGCGTCTATCTTATAATGATTCTGTATTGCAGCACAAATTGCAACTGTACCAGGACGTTTTCGTACCTGATAACGTTTCAATAACCCATTTTCTTTCTGTTTGTAAATATACTCTTGACGATGATAAGTTACATCGATAAAAGCTGGATTTAACTCAACTAACGGGTCTAAAGTTTTGAACGTCGCATTGACATCTTGTCCTTTCAAAGGCGGTAAAATCTCTACAGAAAATAATGGTTTTCCGTTTGCGCGTTCTATATGTTCGGTAACTTTCATTCTTTATTTTATCGTTTAGCGAAGTTCGAATCTCGAATTTCGATTATATATTTTCTTTTATATGGGCGTTTCCTTCGGGCGGGCTTTTCGTTACAATCTTTTTTGTTAATTTCGACTTCGTCCAATCAACAAAAAAGGATTTTCACTACAATCCCTAACGCATTTTTTTATTTTGTTCTACGTTCGTTGTCATTCCGAGCTTGTCGAGGAATCTGAGATTCTTTATTTCGAAATGCTCATTTTGAATGATAAATTTTATTTTTACTTAACGCTTTTACGCCAAATTAGGACTCAACCAACGTTCAGCTTTATCAAGTTCTATATTTTTACGTTTCGCAAAATCTTCAACCTGATCCAATTTTATTTTACCAACTCCGAAATATTTTGCTTCTGGATTTCCAAAATAATAACCCGAAACAGATGAAACTGGATACATCGCCAACGAACTTGTTAACTCAATCCCTGCATTTTTCTCTACATCCAAAATTTTGAAAATTGTTTCTTTTTCTAAATGGTCAGGACATGCAGGATAACCAGGAGCAGGGCGAATTCCTTTATATTTTTCTGAAATTAATTCGTCATTTGATAAAGTTTCATCTTTCGCATAACCCCAAACTTCTGTACGAACATATTTGTGCAAATATTCTGCATAAGCTTCAGCTAGACGATCGGCAATTGCTTTCACCATAATCGAATTGTAATCATCTAAATTTGTTTCGTAAGCATTAGCAACTTCTTCAATTTCATGACCAGCTGTGACAGCAAATGCACCGATATAATCTTGAATTGCTGAATCTTTCGGCGCAATAAAATCAGCAATCGAAATATTTGGTTGTTTTTTCGATTTTTTCGCTTGTTGACGAAGTGTATAAAACTCCTCTATTTTATTATTATTTTCATCAAACAATTCAATCGTATCATCGTTTACTGTATTCGCTTTAAAAAGTCCAAAAACAGCTTTCGGTTTAGCTAAATTTTCAGCTTCAATTTTATTTAACATTGACAAAGCATCTACATATAATTCTTTGGCATTTGTTCCGACAATTTCATCATCTAAAATCGCAGGAAATTTACCATGTAAATCCCATGTTTTGAAAAATGGCGTCCAATCGATAAAATCTCTTAATTCAGAAACTGTTGTTTGATGTGTAAAAACACCTAATTTATTTGGTTTAAAAGGTTTATTTTCTTCAAAATCAACTTTTAGTTTATTTTTTCGAGCATCTTCAATCGATAAGTATTCCTTTGATACAGCACGATTTAAGAAACCTTCTCTAATTTTTATGTAATCAGTAGTAGTTTCTGTTAGCAATTCCTCCTGTTGATTTCCAATCAATTTTTGACAAATCGTAACCGAACGAGAAGCATCTAAAACATGAATTGCTTTGTCATATTCTGGTGCAATTTTTACAGCTGTATGTGCCTTAGAAGTTGTTGCGCCACCAATCATCAGTGGAATATCAAGATTAAGACGTTTCATTTCTCTGGCAACATGCACCATTTCATCTAAGGATGGAGTAATCAATCCAGAAAGACCAATCACATCGACATTATTTTTTTGCGCTTCGTCTAAAATTGTTTCAGAAGAAACCATTACGCCTAAATCGATAATCTCGAAACCATTACAGCTTAAAACGACTGAAACAATATTTTTTCCGATATCGTGAACATCACCTTTTACAGTTGCCATTAAGATTTTAGAAGGCTCTTTGTCTGTTTTATTTCTAAGTTTTTCTTCCTCTAAAAATGGCGTTAAATAAGCAACAGATTTTTTCATTACGCGAGCCGATTTAACTACTTGAGGCAAGAACATTTTTCCGCTTCCGAAAAGATCTCCAACAACGTTCATTCCGTCCATCAAAGGACCTTCAATAACACGTAATGGCGAACCAATTTTTTTCAAAGCTTCTGCAGTATCTTCGTCAATAAATTCTGTAATTCCTTTTACTAAAGAAATTTCAATACGCTTTTCTAAAGGTAATTCGCGCCAAGCATCATCTTTCTTTTTCTCTTTTGTAACACCTTTTAGATGTTCGGCAAAATCAATCAAACGCTCTGTTGCATCGTCACGTCGATCCAATAAAACATCTTCAACGTGTTCTAATAAATCTTTTGGAATATCATCGTAAATCTCAATCATTTCTGGATTGACGATTCCCATGTCCATTCCGTGTTTAATGGCGTGATATAAAAACGCCGTGTGCATCGCTTCACGAACCGCATTGTTTCCACGGAAGGAAAATGAAACATTCGAAACTCCACCCGAAACTAACGCATGCGGAAGATTTTCTTTGATCCATTTTGTTGCATCAAAAAAATCGATGGCATTACGGCGATGTTCTTCCATTCCTGTTGCAACTGGGAAAATATTCACATCAAAAATGATATCTCTTGGATTGAAATTTACTTGATTTACCAAAATATCATACGAACGTTTTACGATTTCGATTCGACGTTCATAATTATCCGCTTGACCTTTCTCATCAAACGCCATAACCACTGTTGCAGCACCGTAACGTTTAATTTTCTTCGCATGTTCGATAAATAATTCTTCTCCCTCTTTTAAAGAAATTGAGTTGACAATCGCTTTACCTTGAACATTTTTTAGACCAGCTTCAATAATTTCCCATTTCGAAGAATCAATCATAATTGGAACTTTCGAAATATCAGGTTCAGAAGCAATCAAACGCAAATATTTTACCATAGAAGCTACACCATCAAGCATACCTTCATCCATATTGATATCGATAATTTGCGCGCCACCATCCACTTGGTCACGTGCAACCTGAAGTGCTTCTTCAAATTTTTCTTCTTTGATTAATCGCAAGAATTTTTTAGAACCAGTTACATTTGTACGTTCGCCAACGTTTACAAAGTTTGAATTTTCTCGTACAATTAAAGGTTCTAATCCAGAAAGTTGAATTTTTACGCCTGACATTGTTCACTAATTTTTCGAGGTTCGTATTCTTTTGCTAAATCTGCCATCAATTTGATATGATCTGGTGTAGTTCCACAACATCCACCCAAAATATTAACCAATTTTTTATCTAAGAAAGGTTTGATAAAATCTCGCATCATTTCAGGAGTTTCATCGTATCCACCGAAAGCGTTTGGTAAACCAGCATTTGGGTATGCGCTGACATAAAATGGTGCTTTTTCGGCTAATACTTCTAAATATGGAATCAAATCTGTTGCACCTAAAGCACAATTTAACCCAACTGAAATTAAATCAATATGTTCTAATGAAATCAAGAAAGCTTCTGTTGTTTGTCCAGAAAGTGTACGTCCAGATTTATCTGTTATTGTACCAGAAGCCATTAGAGGAACGTTGATTCCTGTTTTTTCTATCGCATCTTGAATTCCATAAAATGCTGCTTTTGCATTTAAAGTATCAAAAATAGTTTCGACAAGTAAAATATCTGCACCAGCTTCTAACATTGTTTTTGCTTGACGATAATATACATTTGCCAATAAATCAAAATCCACATCGCGATAACTAGGGTCATTTACTTGTGGCGAAATAGAGGCTGTCTTGTTGGTTGGACCTAAAGATCCAACTACAAAACGAGGTTTATCTGGGGTAGAAAACTCTTCACAAGCTTCTTTTGCTAAGCGAACGGCTTCGTAATTTAATTCATCAACCAAATCAACCATATCATAATCAACCATAGAAATAATATTGGCATTGAACGTATTTGTTTCGATTAAATCTGCACCAGCAGCCAAATATTCTCGGTGAATATCTTTTATGATTTGAGGTTGGGTTAAAACCAATAAATCGTTATTTCCTTTTAAAGAAGTATGAAAATCCTTGAATCGTTCTCCACGATAATCTTCTTCTTGTAAATTGTGCTTTTGGATCATCGTTCCCATTGCACCATCTAAAATAACAATACGCTCTTTTAGTATATCGTCTAATTTCATTCTAAATATTTTAAAAGCCTTATGGGAAGAAGTGTGAGGTAAGTCCTTATCTTTCTCTATTTGAGTAGGATTTAGCACCCAACTATACTTTGGGTTGCTAAGATTTCAACGGGCCTATTCCCTCCATCTTTCTTTATAAAGCTATGTGCAAAATTATTTAAAGTATTGAGAATAAAAAAATCAAGATTGAAAAAAACGAGTTCGAAACTTGGTTCATAGAAATAATTTTTGTTTGAAATAGTTCAAAATCTCTAATAGGTCATTTTTGAAATTTATTTTAGAAAATATTTCTTTAAAATTACTATTTTAAAGAAATAATATTTTAATTAGTTATTGAAAATTGTAGTTTTTAGAATATTTTTAATAAAAATAGGGTTTTATTAAAAATTATTAAGATTTGTTTTTTCTTTTAATTGTATTTTTTAGAAAATTATTTTTGTCTATAAATATTTATAGAATAAAATTCATTATTTGTGTATTTTTATCTATAATTACGGAAAATATTAAATTAAAGAAATGAAATTAATTTGGATATATAGAATTCTTTCGCCTAAATTTGTCCTCAGAAATAGTTCATTAAAATTTACATTTTATCAAGAAAAGTGGAGGGAAATGGCCCAAAGAAACTTTAGCAACCTGATTAATGAATCAAGGTGCTAAATCCATCCTTATAGGAAAGATGAATAAAAACTACTGTAAACCAATCTTCAATAATATTCTTTATTCAAAATGGTTCAATTGTTTTTATGCGATTGAACCATTTTTTTTCTTCACTTTTCTTTGGTAAATAATTAAAAACAAAACAAATAAATGAAAAAAATAAATATCGGATTGTTCGGATTTGGAGTTGTAGGAGAAGGAATTTACAAGGTATTGGAAGAAAAACCACAATTGAATGCTGCAATTAAAAAAATTGTAATTAAAGATAATTCTAAATCTAGAAATGCTCCGTCTGAATTATTTTCGACTAATGCGGATGATATTTTAAATGACGATGAAATAAATGTTGTTGTTGAGTTAATTTCGGATGCTGATGCGGCACATGATATCATTATAAAAGCGTTCAATAAAGGTAAACATGTGGTAAGTGCAAATAAAAAATTGATTGCAGATCATCACAAAGAATTATTGGATTTGCAAGCACAAAACAATGTTTCTTTTCTTTATGAAGCCTCTGTTTGCGGGTCAGTTCCGATTATTAGAAATCTAGAAGAATATTTTGATAACGATTTATTGAATTATGTATCTGGAATTGTAAATGGGACAACAAATTACATTTTGACGAAAATGGCGAATGAAAATGAGTCGTATCAAGATGCCTTAAAAGCAGCGCAAGAAAGTGGTTTTGCAGAAGCTGATCCAACGGCTGATGTAGAAGGTTTTGATGCGTCGAGTAAATTAGCAATTATTACGTTGCATGCTTTCGGTAAAAAGATTGATGTTGATCAAGTTATTCGAAAAGGAATTACTTCATTGAAAGTTGAAGATTTTAAATACGCAAAAGAAAAAAATTATACAATAAAGTTGATTGCTAATTCTAAAATTAATCATCAAACGGGTGAAATTACATCAACAGTTTTGCCAACTTTTGTTGAATTAAATAAAACAATTGCGCTTGTGAATAACGAATATAATGGAGTTTTGATTGGAAGTTCGCTTTCAGATGAGCAATTTTTATATGGAAAAGGAGCAGGGCGTTTCCCAACTTCTTCGGCTGTTTTGAGTGATATTTCTGCGTTGAAATATGATTATCAATATTCGATTCGAAAATATGAAAACAAAGAAGAAGGAGTTTTTAATCAAACAGGAAAGAAGCGAATTTATATCGGTTTTGAGAATCAAGCAGATGATGTTTCAAATATTTTTGATGAAATAGAAGAACGTTATCAGAGTAAAAATTACAATCATATTGTTGGTGTGATTGATATAGAAAAGCTCAAACAAAAAGAGACTATTGAAAATCCAAAACTTTCGATAATTGCGTTTGAGTAAATTTTTGTGATTAAAAAGCCTCAATATTAATTGAGGCTTTTTTGTAAATCTAAAAATTAAGGTTTTTGTAAATACTTTTCCAATAAAAGTTTTAGGGGTTTATTTTTAATTAATCCAGTATAAGTCATTTCAATTTTATAATCTTTTGAGATTAAAACCCAATATGGATAACTAATTTGTTCATTTTTATCAATGAATTCTTCTAAAAATAGGTGAGTTTTTTTATTCGATTTAGGTTCATATTTTTTGTTTAAAAAGATAATAGATTCATTTGTTTCTGCTTCAAATTCAATAAAATAAATGTCATTATTTAGAATTTGAAGTAATTCTTTATCCTTTTTTAATTGTTTCTTTTGAATCATACAGTAACTACACCAATTTGTCGAAAAATAAAGTAGAATTGGTTTAGGATTTTCATTAGAAATTGAATTAAATTTTTCTAATGAAATCTGTGCTTGGAGATTCAATGATGATAAAATGAATATGAAGTACCAGATTTTCATTAACGTAAATTGTATCGAACACCTATAAAACCTCTTGTTCCCTGCATAGGTGTATAGCTGTAATCATTTGGTTCAAAAATAACATCGTTTCTTCCTTTAGGAGGAGTAACGCCATTTCCAGGTTCTCCGAATGGGTCCCACCAACGAGCAATAACATCGCCTTTTGGTAAAACATTAAAAATATTTTTGATTCCACCATAGATTTCAATATTATTCTTAAATGATTTACTTAATTGAATATTTGCAATAACAGTTGGTTTTGAATATTCTGGTCGATAATCATTTTCTACTTGAGGTAATTTCATTTTGTCATTATAATTGGCGGTTAAATCAACAGTAAAACCTTTTTTGAATGTATAACTTGCTAAGAAATTTCCAGACCATTTTGGTGCATGATATTGAACTTCTTTTTCTCCATCTTCTTTTTTGTATACATCCATATAGGTTGCGCCAAGCATTATTTTTAGAGGAAAGTCAAATGTTGCATCTATGTTTAAAGAAACTCCTTGAGATATTGCGTGTCCATCTAAATTGTCATAGATAATCTTTGTTTCGTCAGTATCTGTATCAGCAATAATTTTGTTTGTGAAATAAGAATAGAATGTTGTAAAATCAAAGTTTAAAGCGGTGAAAGAAGTTGGTAGTTTGAATACATAATTAATATTTCCATTATATGATTTTTCAGGTTTTAATTCATTTTCAAAAACTACTTGTCTAGCTCCAGTTAATGCACGATGATCTTCTGTGAAGACATTCACAACACGAAATCCCGTACCAAAACTTGCTCTTAAAGTATGATGAGATGAAGGTGAAAATTTGTATGCAATTCTTGGAGAATGTATTCCTTTATGTGTTTTATCATAATCAAATCGATAACCAAGTAATAATTTGTTTTCAGAATTTAATGTCCATTCGTCTTGTACAAAAATACCAGGAATCTGTGTATTCATTGGGTTATTCTTGATTAGATTATTATCCTCATCATATTCTCCAGTACCTCTTGTGTTATCATCATAATAAGTATATTTAAATGAAGATCCTAAAAGTAAGCTATGTTGTCCAATTATCTTATCCCAATAAGCTTGAGCAAAAATAACTTGTTGTTTTCCTTGATAAGATTCTGGACCATAAAATGAATTCTGTTGATGAAAATTATAAGAAAATTGAGTCATTATTTTTTCTTTTATAGGTAATTGATACATTCCTATCGCTTCAAAACGATTTGTCATAATACTTTCGGCATAAACTTCGTCACTTCCTCTGTGTAGTTTTCTTTTCCAATTCATTTGACCTCCCCATCTATCTTCGTATAAATAACGTAAAGCAACTGATGCTGTTCTATTTTTTTGACGTTCAAAATCAAATTTATTGAATAACGTGATGCGATCTTGTAACGTTACATCCGTAAAACCGTCGTTATTTTTATCTTTCTTATTACCATATTTAAAGTAATTAAAACCAAATAAACTATTTACCTTTTCTCCTAAATTGTATTTGTATCCACCATCAAGATTGGTTTCCAACCAAGAAGTTGTAAAAGCATCCAAAGATAATTTTGGAGCAGATTTAGGAGATTTCGTAATTACATTAATTATACCACCCATGGCTTCTGTTCCATAAAGGGAAGATGCTGGTCCTTTTACAACTTCTATTCGTTCTACCAAAGAGTTCGGAATTCCGCTCAAACCATAAACAGTAGATAAAGAAGAAACAATTGGCATTCCGTCAATTAAAATCATGGTATATGGACCTTCCATTCCGTTAATATGAATATCACCTGTGTTACAAACATTACAGTTTAGTTGTGGTTGAACACCATTTATTAATTGTACAGCGTCAAATAATGAAGGTGTTGGATTTTTTTGAAAAAACTTTGGTGTATAGATTTCAATTGGAACTGGACTATCAGATTTTCTTACAGCTTTCATTGTTCCTGTAATTACAATCTCATCTAAATTTTCTGAAGAATCTTCCATATAAATAGAATCTTTTTGTTCCTGAGCATTTGATAGAATGGAGGTTAAGGTGATGAATAAATAAAATGTTGTTTTCATGTTAAGTAAAATTTATAATCAAATTAAAAAGTTAGACAAATCTAACAAAAATATTATTAAAAATGAATTTTTAAATTTTACTTAATTTTCAACTATATTTGTTTCCATGAATTCATTGGTCGAAGAAAATTACCTAAAAGCATTATTTCATCTTTCTGAAAATGGGAAAGGAGAAGTGAATGTGAAGGATTTGAGTAAGCATTTGGAAATAAAAATGCCTACTGTAAACAGTATGATGAAAAAATTAGCTGAAAAAGAATTGGTGATTTATGAATCGTATAAACCACTTCGGTTATCTGATAAAGGAATTCTGAAAGCTTCTTTGATTGTAAGAAAACACCGATTAACAGAGATGTTTTTGGTAGATAAAATGGGATTTGGTTGGGAACAAGTTCATGAAATTGCTGAGCAAATAGAACATATTCAAAGTCCAATTTTTTTCGATAAAATGGACGAATTATTGAATTTTCCTAAATTAGATCCGCATGGTTCTCCAATTCCAGATAAAAATGGAAAAATAGAAATTATCAATTACAAAAAATTGGCCGAATTTAAAGAAGGTGATAAAGTAGAAATATGCGCTGTTATTGGTTCTTCTGATGAATTTTTGAAGTATTTGAATTCAAAAAATATTCATTTGAATGATGAAATTGAAATCATTTCTGTTGAAGATTTTGATGGAACAATGAAGGTTAAGTTCCTAAAATCAAATGAAATTGAAATATTTAGTAATCATGTGACTTCAAGATTATTAGGTAGATAATGGTTTTTAATTTATAAAAAGAAAAAAGCAAGTTATTTAACTTAAAAAAGCAAGTTATTTAACTTGCTTTACAATTATTCCGCTTTTCCTTTTATTCTGAAAATTTTTCGAGAAGAAACTGGATCGTTAGATGTGATTGTTACAGATTTATTGAAATCTCCAGTCACAGAACCACTTGAATATTTAACGGTAATATCCGCAGATTTTCCTGGTTCGATAGGTGTTGTAGGATATTCAGGAACTGTACATCCACAAGAACCAACAACGCTTTTAAGAATTAAAGGTTTATCACCTGAGTTGGTTACTTTCATCTTAGCTGTTACTTCGGTATTCAACTTTATATTTCCAAATTGAATTTCTTCTTTTTCTAAACTAAGTGTTTGAGCAAATAAACTTGTAACGCCTAAAGCAAAAGCACCTAAAAACATTAATTTTTTCATGACGATAATTAATTTGTAACCAAAGTTAAAATAAATAATACAAAAAGTCTACCTTTTTTTGTATTTTAGTACTAAAATAATTAATATATATTAATATGAAAAGAATAATTGTTACAATAATGCTTCTAGTTTACAATTTTACTAATGCACAAATGTCTTCTACAGCTACTGTTAATGAATATAATCTACAAACTATTGTTGCAGAAGTAAAACAACAGAAATATACAGAAGGAGTTACTAATAAAGATGAATATTTTAATGTTAATTTTCTTCCTGCAAGTATAGATGGTTTCAAAGAAAAGGAGAATTTTAGATATAATGCATTACTAGACGATTTAGAGTTTTTAAGAGATGGATATTTATATAAAATGAATAAATTATCAAACCAGACTATTAGATTCGATGATGGTAAAATTCTTAAGTATGTAAGTTATATTGATGGGGGTACATTAACATCAAGATATTTACAAGTATTATCACCTTTAGATCGAAAAATTGTACTTTATAGAAAATTATCTAATGATGGAGTAGATGGTCTTGGTGCTGGTGGTTTAAATGCTTCTAATAAGAGAAATTATTTTAAACAAGAGAAATTATTGATTGGTTATAGTGATAAAATGTATAATGTTCCAAATTCAACTAAAAAATTTAAAGATTTTACAGATAAAGACGTAAATCAAATTGTAAGTACAAATAAACTTAGCATAAAAAAAGAACAAGATTTAATTAAACTTATTGATTTATTGAATAAATAAACAAATTATATAATATCTTAGAAATGTTGGGCAGATTGTGTAAATTTGCCCAAATTTATTTTAAGTCATATATAAATAATGGAAATCGCATCTAAATATACGCCAACGGAAGTTGAAGGAAAATGGTATGAATACTGGATGGAGAAGAAGTATTTTAAATCTACTCCAGATGAAAGAAAAGCTTACACAATCGTCATTCCACCACCAAATGTAACAGGTGTCTTGCACATGGGACATATGTTAAATAATACGATTCAGGACGTTTTAATTCGTCGTGCGCGTATGCGTGGATTTAACGCTTGTTGGGTACCAGGTACAGACCATGCTTCAATTGCTACTGAAGCGAAAGTTGTTGCGAAGTTAAAAGAGGAAGGTGTTTCTAAATTTGATATCGGTCGTGAAGAATTTTTAAATCACGCTTGGGATTGGACGCATAAACATGGTGGAATTATTTTAGACCAATTAAAAAAGTTAGGAGCTTCTTGCGATTGGGATCGTACGAAATTTACGATGGATCCAGATTTATCTGAATCTGTTCAACGTGTTTTTGTTGATTTATATAACAAAGGATTAATTTACCGTGGATACCGTATGGTAAATTGGGATCCGGAAGCAAAGACAAATATTTCTGACGAAGAAGTTATTCATGTTGATAAAAATGGAAAATTATATCATTTAAAATATCAAGTTGACGGAACTGATCAATATATTGTTGTGGCGACAACTCGTCCTGAAACAATTTTTGGTGACTCTGCAGTTTGTATCAATCCAAATGACGAGCGATATGAATGGTTGAAAGGAAAACAAGTTATTGTTCCAATCGTTGGTCGTAAAGTAAATATTATCGAAGACGAATATGTTGACATCGAATTTGGTACAGGATGTCTTAAAGTTACGCCTGCACACGATGTGAACGATTACGAATTAGGTAAAAAACATAATTTAGATTTTATTGATATTTTTACGGATGATGCGAAATTAAATGATTTAGGATTAAATTATGCTGGATTAGATCGTTTCAAAGCGCGTAAAGAAATCGAGAAAGAATTAGAAGAAAAAGGTTTACTTGAAAAAGTAGAAAATTATAATAATAAAGTTGGTACATCTGAAAGAACAGGAGCGGTGATTGAGCCTAAAATTTCAAATCAATGGTTCTTGAAAATGACAGATTTAGCTAAACCAGCTTTAGAAAATGTAATGAATGATACGATTAAATTTCATCCTGCGAAATTTAAAAATACATATCGTAATTGGATGGAAAATGTAACAGATTGGAACATTTCTCGTCAATTATGGTGGGGACACCAAATTCCTGCATTTTTCTATGGTGATGGAAACGAAGATTTCGTTGTTGCTCTAACAAAAGAAGAAGCTTTACCATTAGCACAGGAAAAAACAGGAAATGTTACATTAACAATCGAAGATTTACGTCAAGACGAAGATGCGTTAGATACTTGGTTTTCTTCTTGGTTATGGCCAATTTCTGTTTTCAACGGAATCAATGAGCCAGAAAATGAAGAAATCAATTATTATTATCCAACACAAGATTTAGTAACTGGTCCAGATATTATTTTCTTTTGGGTTGCGCGTATGATTGTGGCTGGATATGAGTATCGTAACGAATTACCTTTCGAAAATGTATATTTCACAGGAATTGTTCGTGATAAACAAGGGCGTAAAATGTCAAAATCGTTAGGGAATTCACCAGATCCAATCGAATTGATGAACGAATATGGTGCAGATGCTACGCGTATGGGAATGTTGCTAACAGCGCCTGCTGGGAACGATTTACCTTTCGATGTTGATTTGTGTCTACAAGGACGTAATTTTGCGAATAAAATTTGGAATGCTTTCCGTCTAATAAAAGCTTGGGAAGTGAAAGAAGATTTAGAACAAACTTCTGCTCAAACAAAAGCGGTTGAATGGTTCGAAAATAAATTCCAACAAGCATTAGCAGATATCGAACATAATTACGATCAATATCGTTTATCTGATTCATTGATGGCAATTTATAAATTGATTTGGGATGATTTCTGTTCTTGGTACTTAGAAGCAATTAAACCTACTTTTGGTGAGCCAATTGATGCAAAAACTTATGCAGCAACAATTTCTTATTTAGAAAATGTATTGAAAGTTTTACATCCATTTATGCCTTTCTTAACAGAAGAAATTTGGCATTTAATTGCTGAAAGAACAGAAAACGAAGCCTTAATTATTTCTAAATATCCTGAAGTAACATCTTTCAATGAAGAGATTATCAAGAATTTTGAAAATACAAAAGAAGCAACAACTGCTATTCGTGGATTACGTTCAGAAAAAGGAATGTCACCAAAAGAAGCATTAGAAGTTTTTGCTGATGCTCAAGCTGCGAATGAAATTTATGTAGATGTGTTCTCTAAATTAGGAAATGTTTCTAATTTCAATACAGGTGATAAACCAGAAAAAGGTTTTGCTTTCCGTGTTGGTACGTTAGAATTTATGGTTCCGATGTCTGATAATATCGATATTGAAGCTGAGCGTGAGAAATTACAAAAAGAGTTGGATTACAACCAAGGTTTCTTAAACTCGGTTCGTAAAAAATTATCAAACGAAAAATTTGTTGCTGGTGCGCCAGAACAAGTGATTAATGCAGAACGTAAAAAAGAGGCTGATGCATTATCTAAAATTGCTCAAATTGAAGAGCAGTTACAAGCTTTGTAATTTTAATTTAATTTTTAAAATATATGAAAAACCACTCCAAATTTTGGAGTGGTTTTTTTATTGATTTTTTTCGATTAACTTTAATAAAGCCTCAAAAAAGTATAAATGTCAAGCGAATTAAATTACAAAAAGAAAAAGTTGTATTCTGATTTTTTAAACCAAGAAAGAAATATTTTTGTTTGGATACCAGAGCGTTTTATAAATGAAAGTTTGCCTGTTTTGTATTTATTAGATGGCGGAATTAATGAAAAATTTAAGCAAATATCAAAACTAATTGATGAGTTAATTATATCAAATCATATTCAACCATTGATGATTGTAGGAATTGAAAATATTAATCGAAATTTAGATTTTACAAGAAATACATACATTGCAAAAGATAAAAAATGGGTTCCAGAATATGGAAATGCAGAATATTTTGAGAAATTTATTGTATTAGAATTACTTCCTTATATTTCGAAAAATTACTATACAAATAATTCGAAAACTATTGTTGGTGAGTCTTTAGGCGGATTATTGGTAATGGATATATTGTTTTATTTTTCGCATTATTTTGATTCTTATATCGCAATTGATCCTTCGCTTTGGTGGAATAACCACGAATTGTTTGACTCTTATTGTAAAAAATTTGATTTTAATCTATTAGAAAATAAAAAGATTTGGATTTCAAGTTCTAAAACTATTTCAATTTCAAAGTTTACAGATCAATTTGTAGAAAAATTACGCGAAAAAGATAACTTGAAATCAAATTGGAATTATTTACATGATCCTTCGCAAAATCATTTCACAATTTTCAATTCTTCAATAAAATCAGCGTTAATATGGATGTTTAAGTAATATTTTTTTAAATGATTCATATTACTTCAATAGGTTTCTCCAACAAGTTTGTCTAAATTTGCAAACCTTTTTAAAAAGAATTAATGCAGTATTTAGAACTACTTTTAATCGGAGTTTTCACAGCTTTTATTGGATCATCCATTCCTGGATTGTTGAATATGACGGTGGTAAAAATTGGGAAACAAGAAGGAACTAAAAGTGCATATAGTTTTATGTCTGGAACAGCGATTACGATTGCAATTCAGGTTTATTTGGCAATTTTTCTGGCAAAATTTATTGATTTTAATGAAGAAGTTACTAAAATTTTTAGGGAAGTTGGATTAGCTGTTTTTGTAATTATTACGATTTATTTTCTCTTTTTTGCAAAGAAACAAGATCAAAAAAATAAGAATAAAAAGCTAAAACAACAAGGTAATGTAAAACAGAAAAATAAATTCATCTATGGGTTATTGTTATCTGCCATAAATGTTTTTCCAATACCTTTTTATGTATTTTTAAGCGCAACGTTGATTTCGTATAATGTTAATGTTTTTGGACAACCAAATAGCTCAGTTTTTGCTTTAGGAGTCGTTATTGGTTCGATGATTATTTTTGGTCTGTATCTGAAATTTTTTAATTCAAAATCAGAAGAAGATTCGTTTATTTTAAAGAATATCAACTATGTAATAGGAGGAGTGACGAGTGTGATTTCTTTGTTAACGATTTATCAACTTTTTCAATAAAAATTTAATTCAAATTTTGCTTTGGATGCGAGTATTTAAGCAAATATTCCATCACTTCATCGCATTCTTTTCCTTCTAAAATATAACTCAAAATATCTTCGATTAATTCATCAATAATTTGAGGATTAAATTCAAATTTTTTAGCTAAATCAATACAAATTGCTTTTTCATTTTGATGAATATTCAAATCAACAACCATTAACAAAACAGCGTCGTACAACAAAGAAAGTCGATCAGTAAAGGTTTTTGGCAACGTAAAATCAAACTTCGTGTTCTCGTTCAAAATATAACTTATATCTTTGGCAGAAAGCTCATGAAATTTGGCAATATCAGAGATAATTTGAATCTCTTTTTCATTCAAATTACCATCACTTTTACCAATAATAAATAAATTTTTGATGTGATTTAATTTGTCAATCAAAGTAAGATTATTTTTCATTTGTTGCTTTTTGGGATTAAAAATACTTAAAATAGTGTTAAATTAACGTTCAAAATTTTTCATGTGCCAGATTTTAAAACGAAAATAGATGAGATTTATGATAAGCAATGTAAGAATAAAGCAAATATTCGTCATCTTACTGTTTATTAGCGAAAAATATATTTAGAAAGAGTTTTTCACATATGAAACCGATTTTAAAAGTCAATTGGTTTTTATCACCTTCAAAATTTCTCAATTATCCCTATAATTCTACAACTCAAAAGGTAATTGATTTTTTGATGAAATATTTTTAAATCTCGGTTCAACGATTTAATTTTATATTTGTTTTATACAACAATCAACGTTATTTTTGTAGTTAAATCTTATAGAATTGTTATCAAAAAAGACAAAATACGGACTAAAAGCAATGGCTCATTTGGCCAGACAAGAAAGTAACAAACCAGTTTTAATCGGACAAATTTCTGAAACAGAAGTTATTCCGAAAAAATTCTTGGAGGCTATTTTATTGGATTTAAAAAAGTTAGGCTTTGTCAATTCGAAACAAGGAAAAGGTGGTGGATATTATTTGGCACGTGATGCGAAAGATATTAGTTTAGCATCTTTGATTCGTGTTTTAGAAGGACCAATCGCGCTTTTACCTTGTGTAAGTAAAAATTACTACGAAAAATGTGATGATTGCCCTAACGAAGGCATTTGTACATTGAATAAGGTGATGGTTGAATTGAGAGATTCGACTTTAGAAATTCTTGAAAATAAATCTTTAGAAAGTTTAAAATAAATCTTTAGCCTGAGTTTTTCAGGCTTTTTTATTGTAAAATTTTATAAGAATGAAGAAAAAAAGTATAACTCTTTTTCGAGAATTCTTCCTAATTTCGAACATTTGTATTTCATGAAAAATAGATCTATACAACAAGAGTTTAAAGAACTTTTAGAACAACGTTCTTTTTCTACGCATCGTTATTTATTGGCGATTAGTGGAGGGATTGATAGTATGGTTTTGTTAGATTTATTCCGTCAAACAGCTGCAAATTTTCAGGTGGCACATTGTAATTTTCAGTTGCGTGAAGAAGACGCAAATGGCGATGAATTGTTTGTGAGAGAATATTGTGGAAAATATAATATACCGTTTCATTCGACTCGTTTTGATGTTGCGGCTTATCAGAAAGTAGGAAATTATTCGGTAGAAATGGCTTGCCGAAATTTGCGTTATGAGTGGTTTGAGCAAGTTCAACAACAAAATTGTTTGGATGTTTTGGTGACAGCTCATCATTTGGATGATAATATTGAAACTTTTTTGATTAATCTTTCTCGTGGAACAGGTTTGAAAGGTTTGGTTGGAATGCAAATTGATAATGGAAAAATCTTTCGTCCACTTTTAAATTTTACAAAAAATGATTTGTTGGAATATGCAAAATCAAATGAAATAAATTGGCGAGAAGATTATACGAATGCGACGGATGATTATACTAGAAATAAGATTCGTCATCACATTACACCAATTCTAAAAGAGCTTCATCCGCAATTTGATGAGAATTTTTTGTCAAGTTTAAATCATATCAATGATAATTATCAAATTGTACAAAATAAAGTTGGAGAAGTTAGAAGTGATTTATTCTCAGGAGATAATCCGATTGAAATTGAAATTTCAGCATTAAAAAAACTTCAACCATTAGAAACATTTTTACATTATTTGTTCGAAAAATATGGATTTTCGTCGAGCAAAGAAATTTTAAAATTTTTGGATGCAGAAACGGGAAGTGAAATAAAATCAGCAACTTATCGATTAATTAAAAATCGAGAAAATTTGTTGTTGCAAAAAATAGAAGAAGAAAATGAAGATGAATTAACGATTTTTGATGAGTTAATTGAAATCAATTCGTTAAATTTGAAGTTCGTGAAATCGATAAATCCACACGAAAACGCTACTGAAATAGTAGACTTTACATCAATTTTGTTTCCGCTTAAACTTAGAAAAGTGAAAGAGGGAGATTTCTTTTATCCAATTGGAATGAAAGGTCAAAAAAAATTGTTGAGTAAGTTTATGAAAGATTTGAAACTTTCTAAGTTAGAAAAAGAGAAGGTTTGGTTGCTTTGTGACCAAAAAGATCAAATTATTTGGGTGGTAAATCATCGTTTGGATGAACGTTTCAAAACGACAGAAACAAGTAAAAACTTTTTAAACATTACAGTATGTTAAAGAAACTTTGGATACTTTTTTTGTTTCCAATTTTAGTCAACGCACAGTTATTTAGTCCTGCAAAATGGTCGAGTTCGGTGAAGGAGGTTGGACAGAATGAGTTTGAAATCGAGGTAACAGGAAAAATTGATAGAGGTTGGCACCTTTATTCAATGAAACATCCTGATGGAGGAATTGGAATTCCAGCAAGTGCATCATTTAAACCAGCTGCAAATGCAAAATTGATTGGAGGTACGCGCGAAGTTGGAAAACGTATAGATAAATACAGCCAAATTTTTGAACAAGATGAAAAATATTACGAAAATCAAGTAAAATTTGTTCAAAAAGTGAAAGTTTCGGGTGATAAACCTGTAAATGTATCGTACACAATAGAATTTCAAATGTGTGATGCCGAACGTTGTTTGCCACCAGATGAAACAAGCGGAACGATAAAATTAACGCCTTCCGCAAAAGTTGAAGAGACGAAAGAAGAGGCAAAGCCAGCAGATGCTACAGAAGCAAAAGATACTGTTGCAGTAAATGAAATTACGCAGGATTCTGTTCAAGAAGATTCTACAGCTGTTGTTGTAGCAACACAAGATACAATCAAAAAAGTTGATGATTCTTTATTAGCAGATAACGAAAAGAAAGATAATGGTTTATTGAAAATCTTTTCTTTAGGATTTTTAGGAGGATTAGCAGCGCTATTAATGCCTTGTATTTTCCCAATGATTCCTTTGACAGTAAGTATGTTTACAAAACAAAGTAAATCGAAAGGAGAAGGAGTTGGAAAAGCCTTTATTTATGGATTATCAATCATTGTTATTTATGTTGCATTAGGTTTATTGGCGACAGTTATTTTTGGACCATCAGTCCTAAATGAAATGTCAACAAATCCGTGGGTGAATTTAGCATTCTTTGCAATTTTCATTGTATTTGCTATTTCATTTTTTGGAGCTTTCGAATTGACATTACCAAGTAAATGGGTAAATGCAGCTGATAAAGGTGCTGATAAAGGCGGATTAATTGGAATCTTCTTTATGGCATTCACATTAGCATTAGTGTCTTTCTCTTGTACAGGACCAATTATTGGTTCGTTATTAGTTCAAGCGACGCAAGGAGGAAACTATTATTCATTAATCGTAGGAATGTTTGGCTTCTCTTTAGCATTAGCGATTCCATTTACATTGTTTGCGATGTTCCCTGGTTGGTTAAATTCAATGCCAAAATCTGGTGGATGGTTAAATACAATCAAAGTTTCTTTAGGATTTATTGAATTAGCTTTTGCCTTGAAGTTCTTATCAAACGCAGATTTAGTTTGGCAAATGAATTGGTTACCAAGAGAAATTTTCTTAGCATTTTGGATTGCAATTTTTATCTTCTTAGGATTATATCTTTTAGGTAAATTTAGATTAGAATTAGACTCACCTGTGCAAACAATTGGTGTTCCGAGAATGTTATTTGCATTGGTTTCGATATCATTTGCGATTTACATGATTCCAGGTTTATGGGGTGGACCATTAAAACTATTAAGTGGTTTAACACCTCCAATGACCTATTCTGAAGCGCCACGAGGTTTCCACGAAGGTGTAGGAGGTGGACAAGCAACAGCTAAATTTGATGATCCAAATATGGTTGCTGGACCTCATGGAATTCCTGCATTCAAAGATTTTGATCAAGCAGCAGCTTACGCAACGAAAGTTGGAAAACCAATGTTGTTAGATTTCACAGGGCATGCGTGTGCAAATTGCCGTAAAGTTGAAGAACGTGTTTGGAGCGATGAGCGTGTGAAGAAAATTTTGGCTGAAGATGTTGTTTTAGTTTCGTTATATGTTGACGAAGCAAAAGAATTACCAGAAGATCAAAAAGTATTTTCGAAAGCGTTAGATCGTAATTTGAAAACAGTTGGTAACAAATGGACTTCTTTCGAGATTGAACATTTCAATGCAAATGCTCAACCTTATTATATTTTGGTTGATAAAGATTTGAATCGTTTTTCTAAACCTTTAGAAGCTGAACTTGATGTAGAAGTTTACCTAAAATGGTTACAAGATGGAATCGCGAAGTATAAAGCGAAATAATTATCTTTTATATAGTAGTAAAAACTCCCGCATTTGCGGGAGTTTTTTGTTTATGAATTATACGTGTTAAACTATTCTTTAATAATCTTTTTCGTGTAATTTGAAGTTTCATTTTTCAATGTAACAATATAGATACCTTTTGGTAATGATTTGAATTTTGAATTGATAGTTTTATTCAATTCATCTATATTTCCAATCGAATTTGTGATGACTTTTCCATTGATGTCAATTACACTTAAATTGTATTGTCCTTTTGAATTGTTAAGTGTAATCTTAATGTTTGAGTCATTTTTGATTGGATTTGGAACAATATTAAAATCCGTAGATTTGATACTTTCGTTAGTAGATAAATTAGTTGGATAAACTAGTATTTTAGCGCCATCGAAACCAACAGCATATACTTTTTTAGCATTGACTGGGAAATCTACAAATGTATTTTTAAACGTAACATCTCCTGTACCTAAAACAGAAACAGAAATTAATTCGTCTTCTTCATTGTAAGTTTCGTAAGCAACAGCATTTGCCCATTTTGCAGTTTCAACAGTTAAAAACGTTCCGTTCGTATTTGTTACAATACTAGCACCTTCACCTGTTTTCCCAGAAAGTTTTAATTTGTCTTTGTAAATATTTACATTAAATGAGTTTAAGTAATGCATTACTGGAGAAACTGGTTTTGGATAATTTTTGGATTTGATATACGATTTTGCTTCATCAATCATTTCTTGCGTGACAATGATAGTAACTTTTCCGTAGTCATCAATTTCTTTAGTAACAGTGTAATCTTCCCCTTGTTAA
>NZ_DCOI01000035.1:0-65393 GCF_002322895.1 Empedobacter sp. UBA1574
GAGGATATGACGTACCCACAGTAGCAGACGAAAAAGGAAATGGTGTTCTTCCTTACCCAACCGCTATAAAAAAAGCTGATGACGCCTGATTAAGTTAAGTGTTTAACATTTAATCAGGTAGTTTATGCAGACAAAACAAAAAAAATCATTCAGCAAAAAAATCAATTTACAACTTTGGTCGTTGTTTAGACGTTATCCAACTATTCCTTACATCCTCAAATGGACATTCATTTGCTTATTTATCGGACTTTGTGTTGGTAGTGCTTCCGCAGGTTTTCTTCAATCATTGGATTGGGTTACGAATTATCGGGAAAATCATTTATGGTTAATTGCATTGTTGCCTATTGGTGGTTTTTTCATTGGCTTACTTTATTATTATTTGGGCAAAGACATTAAACCAGGAAACAATTTACTTCTTGATACCATTCACGACCCTAAACAAATTATTCCCTTCCGTATGGCTCCGTTTGTTTATATCGGAACCGTGGTAACACATTTATTCGGTGGTTCGGCAGGGCGTGAGGGAACAGCTCTACAAATGGCGGGTGCAATTGCCGACCAATTCAGTAAACCTTTCCGACTTTCTGAAAGCGAGCGAAAAATTTTAATCATTTCAGCCATTTCCGCAGGTTTTGGGTCTGTATTTGGTACACCATTGGCAGGTGCAATTTTCGGTTTAGAAGTGTTTTTAATCGGACGATTAAAATACGATGCTATTTTTCCCGCATTTGCAGCCGCTATTTTCGCAGACTTAGTTACGAAACTTTGGCAAACACACCATACTCATTACTACATCAATTTTGTTCCCGACATCTCTTTTTTAAATATCATTTACGCAATCATTGCAGGAATTATTTTTGGATTATGCTCAGCAACATTTAGTAAAACAATACATAAGGCAAGTTCTATTTTCAAATCAAAAATTGAGTATCCACCTTTCCGACCTTTGATAGGCGGTGTTATTGTTGCTCTTGCAGTTTGGGCAATAGGCACAACAAAATACATTGGCTTAGGTATTCCTACAATTGTTCAGTCCTTTGAAGAACAATTACCTATGTATGATTTTGCCTTGAAAATGATTTTTACCATCATCACATTGGCAGCAAGTTTTAAAGGTGGAGAAGTTACTCCACTGTTTTTCATTGGGGCAACTTTAGGTAACGCATTAAGTTATTTCATTCCATTGCCAACAGCACTTTTAGCAGGAATGGGATTTGTTGCCGTTTTTGCAGGAGCAACGAATACGCCATTAGCTTGTAGCATTATGGCAATTGAACTTTTTGGTGCTGATTGCGGAGTGTATGTTGCAATTGCTTGTGTAGTTGCATATTTAGTTTCAGGACATAACAGCATTTACAACAAACAAATGGTTGGCGAACCAAAGCACAAAAGATTTTCGAACCACGAAGGAAAAAGATTAAATGAACTTTAAAATTGTGAATATGAATACAAACAATATAAACGTAATGAGAATTTATTTTGGCTACGGACAAACAGTCAAAGGACAATCTTTATGGCAACGACTTTGGAGCAACAATTTGGGACAATTACTTTTAAAGAAAGCGAAAGAAATGAATATTGAACAAGCCAATATTTTTATTGCAAAAGCTGGTTATTTAGACAACGATAAGATAAGTTTCAATATTTCAGAAATTCCATCTAAAAAAAATCCAGTTTGCCTTGAACTTGTGGACACTGCCGAAAAATTAAAAAATTTTATAGGGCAAAATAGAAAAGAGCTAAACGAAACAAATGTTATTCTACTAAATAATGAATGTTTTAAGATTGACCAATAAAAAAAGGACTTATAAAGCCTGTTGAACCCTTTGATAAACTCAGGATAGGCTGAAAAAAATTGTATCAAGAATAGAATTTTATCTTCAAAAACCTTTTTCTCGATACAAAATTCTTTCAGAATTCCACTCGAAATGACAGGTTTATTGATAAAATTAAAACGGGTTCATAAATTATAAAATAACATTATAACATGTAAACAAACATTATTTAATACCCATCGAGCATTATTCGACAAGATTAATTTTTAGCTTATTACTATTTCTATTTCTATTAAACATAAATTATTTAGATATTGAATAGTGGTTAAAGTTGTAATTTTGGCTAAAATTATGGTTTTAAAACCACCGAAAGTTTTGGCACAATTTCGGTCTAATCATAAACTGATCACAGAGCTGAGAGAATAAGGTTTCGATTCTTTTTCTATATTTTTTGAACGCATAAAATTGTGGTTTATACTCTTTTTGATTAGCTTTTTTAGGTGTTTCTTTACATTAACTTCTTTTTTGTCACTCCTCTACACAAACTTATATTGAATAATACTTAAACTACTCGATAATATCATGGAGAAAAAGTTACACTATTGAACAATTTTCTTATTTTTTTATAAAATTCTAAGCACGTGAACAACGAAGAAGAACAAACCAAAAATTTATAACTAACTTTGAGGTCTCAATTATGAGACCTTTTTATTTAAGAAAAATCAATGCAAAATATAAAATTAATCGTGACAGATATGGACGGAACTCTGTTACGTTCTAATCATTCGTTAAGTCCAGAATTCAATAAAATTTACGAAGAATTAAAAGAAAACAACATCACATTTGTACCTGCAAGTGGTCGTCAATATTATAGTATCATTTCTTATTTTGAAAATATAAAAGATGAATTGGCAATTATTGCTGAAAACGGAACCTATGTTACCTATAAAGGTGAAGAAATTTTTGTTGACGAATTGGATTGGTCTGTTGTAAAAGAAATCGTAGAAGAAGTGCGTAAAATAGAAGGCGCAAATATTGTTTTGGCTGGTAAAAATGCAGCTTATGTGGAATCGAAAGATGAAACTTTTTTAGAATATTTTAAAAATTATTATGACAAAAATATTTGGGTTGATGATTTAACTAAAATCGAAAATGAACAATTCATTAAAATTGCAGTAAATCACGCTGATGGAACAGAATTTAATGTATTTCCAAAATTAGTTGATTTTGAAAAATATGGATTAAAAGTTGTGGTTTCTGGAGAAGTATGGTTAGATGTAATGAACAAAAAATCGAACAAAGGAGTTGCATTACAAGCTTTGATGAATAAATTGGATATTTCTTCTGAAGAAATCATTGTTTTTGGGGATTTTATGAATGATTTGGAGATGTTACATTTGGCAAAATATAGTTTTGCAATGGAAAATGCGCATCCAAATGTAAAAGAAGTGGCAAATTTTAAAGCGCCTTCTAACGATGAAGATGGTGTAATTCAAGTTATTAAGCAATATTTACAACAATTAAAAACCGTAAACACTTAATAATCTGACAAATAACATCAATCATTTAACATTTCAAATCAGATTAAATTATTAATTTCGCACAAAACCTAAACAATCAATGTTAGCTATCAACAAACATCTAAAAAGCTTTCTTGCAATTGGAACTTTACTTTTTGTTTTTTCTTGTAAAAACGAAAATAATCCTATTCAAAATCAAACAACAACTTCTTCTGAACCAAAAGAAATTTTGCAGAATGATGTTGATTCTGTTTATACGGTAAAAGTTGACTCTTCAGTTTTGAAATTAGATACTATTGCAAAAGAAGAAAGGAAAAATCCTATTGATTCGACAAAACAATATGTTTACCTAACTTTTGACGATGGTCCATATAATGGAAGTAAAAATATCAATAAAATATTAACCGAAGAAAATGTAAAAGGAACGGTTTTCTTAGTTGGTTTTAATGCTTTTACGAAAGATTTGAAACAACATGTAGAAGATTATAAAGCCAATCCAAATGTAGAAATTGCTAACCATACTTTTTCGCATGCGCGTAACAAATACAAAGCTTTTTACAGTGTTCCAGAAAATGTTTATGAAGATATTCGCAAAAATGAGGTGGTATTAGACATACATTCTCGTTGGGTTCGTTTACCTGCACGTAATACATGGCGTTTGAACAAACGCAAAAAAGACGATCCAGTAAAAAATGCAATTCCAGCAGCTGATTTATTGGCTAAAAATCAATACTATATCTATGGTTGGGATTATGAATGGGAAAGAAGTGGAAAAAAATCTGTCAATCATCAGCTTTCTTCGCCTGAAAAAATTTACGAAGGAATTGTACATCGTTTGGATCAAAATAAAACATTCGAAAAAAATCATTTGGTAATTTTAATGCACGATGATATGTTTAATGAAGATTATAATGCAGAAAAATTAAGACAATTAATTGTTTTATTGAAACGTAATCCGAAAATTGTTATTAAAGGAATTTCTGGATATCCAACCAGGATTAGCTAAATAAAATATTAAGATAAAAAAAACCACTTCAGATGAAGTGGTTTTTTTTATTAAATAAACTCTATCGTTGTTTCTATTTCGTGACCTTTTTCTAACACTTTGTGTACAGGACAAGAATTTGCAACTTTCAATAATCTTGTTTGTTGTTTTTCATCGAAATCACCTTCTATAATAACATGACGCTGAAAAGTAATTGGCTCAGTTGTAATCATATCAAAATTGACATCTACCTCAACTTTTTTGTAAGCAAATTCTTTGTGATTCATATACATTTGCAATGTAATCGAAGTACAAGAAGCCAATGCAGCTCCCAATAATTCGCTTGGTTTTGCAGCTGTATCCAAACCTCCTTTATCTAAAGGTTCATCTACATTAAATTCGTGTTTCCCAGCTTTAATATTCGAAATATAATTTTTATCTGTCGAAGTTGATGTTACATTAATATCACTCATTATCAATTTATTTTTCGTTTTCTTTTATTTTAGATTTTTGTTGAGCTTGCGGAATCGGAACGTAATCGTCATCTCCAGGAACTTTAGGAAAACGATGATTAATCCAATTTTCCTTCGCCGTTTCAATCGTTTCTCTTGAAGAACTTACAAAATTCCAAAAGATAAAATGTTCTTCCGGTAATTCTTCTCCTCCAAAAATATAAACGGTAGAACCAGCCGTAATTTCGAACTCACACAAAGTAGCTTCTTTCGCAACTAATAATTGTTTTGTTCCGTATGTCTCTCCTCCATCTTTGATAGAACCTTCTAATACATACAAAGCAGATTCTCCATACAAATCTTTACCTAAAGAAACTTTGAAATCATTTTTCGCTTTAATCTCAATAAAATATAAAGGGGAATAAACAGGCACGCCAGAAGTATGTTCACCAAACTTACCAGCAATCAATCTATAATCAGCATTTTCGTCCGACCAATTTGGTAATTTATCTGCTTCAACATGAACAAAACTCGGCTCCATATTTTCTAATTCTTTTGGCAAAGCCACCCAAATTTGTAAACCATGTAATGTTTTTTCTGTTGTACGTAGATATTCCGGAGTTCGCTCAGAATGTACAACACCTTTACCAGCAGTCATCCAATTCACAGCTCCAGGCTGAATTTCTAATTCAGTTCCTAAACTATCGCGATGCATAATCGCTCCTTCAAATAAATAAGTCAAAGTTGATAAACCAATATGTGGGTGCGGTCCTACATCAAGATTTTGATAATCTTTCATTTTTGTTGGTCCCATATGATCGATAAATACAAATGGTCCGACATGTCTTTTTTGACGAAATGGTAATAATCTACCAACCAAAAAATTTCCTATATCAGCAGCTTTTTCTTCTAAAATTAATCCAACGTTAGACATAATTAGTTTAGTTTTTTAATTGATGTAAAATTAGTTTTAACTATTAATTTAAAACTTGATTTAAGTTAATAAATAAAAAAAGGCTAACCAAAAGGTTAGCCAATTATAACTTAATCTTAACGATTTCTAGTAATCGTAACTATTTTGTGTTTCTCCTCCAAAATTCCAAGCAATACCGAAACGTAATGTGTTTTCTAAAGCATTGTTTGTATCTGACATTGGAATTAAGTAAGAAGCATTAAAAGCAAACGCATTGTATTTTAGCCCTAAACCTAATGTCAAATGTTGACGATCACCTTTCATTGGACTTTCGTGAAAATAACCGGCACGGATAAACAAAGCATCATTATAAGAGTACTCTGCACCAACAGAATACATAATTTCTTTTAACTCCTCTTTTCCTCCCCCTGGAGCATCTCCAAATGAACTGAAAATTCCAGACATTACACCTTTATTAGGTATATAACGATTCGTTACATTCCCTTCTTCATCATATTCATATTGAGGTGTAGGAACTAACAATTTAGAAAATTCTGTTGTAATACCAACTTTATTGTAATCATCAAATTTGAAATCATATCCAACACCTAAACGTAATGTTGTTGGTAAATATGATGCATTATCTTCTGAGTTTGAATAATCTAATTTTGGACCAATATTAGAGATTTGGAAACCTCCACGTAATTTTCCTTCAAAATTATTTGTATTCATTGTTTCTGATTGATAATATCCAGCAATATCTACAGCAAAAGTGTTTGCTGGTTGAACTGTACCATCACTTACTCCATTGAATAAATCTGAACGAATGAAACGACCTGTCACCGCCATCGAGTAATTATCTGTTAAACGTAAACCATATGATAAATCGATTGAGAATTCATTTGGTTTGGCTACTCCGTCATTAATTATATCGCTTCCATCAATACCGCCTGCTCCAAGTCTATTTAACTGAATTTCGCCCATATTGAAATAATAGATACTTGCTCCTAATGTACTACGTTCATCTTGACCTAAAAACGTATAATAAGTAGCATTCAATAAAAATACATCATTCACCAAAGATCCCATATAAGGTGTATATGAAAAGGCTACACCTGAATAATCAGGAGCAAAAGAATACTTTGCCGCATTCCAAAATTGAGAATAATTATCCGCAGAAGTTGCAACTCCTTGATCTCCCAAACCACCTGCACGTGCATCTGGAGAAATTCTTAAAAATGGAGCTCCTGTCATTATCGGATTATTAACTTCATCTTTATTTTGAGCAAAAGTAAATCCTGATGCTAAAATCAATAAACTTGCTGTAATTTTTTTCATTCGTTATATTATTGATTATATTTTTTCTTTTTGTTTATTATTTTAATATGACAAGTTTTTCAACTGCGGTGGCTGATCCTTTACAAACCGTATCATCAACACCTTTCACATTGACCTTGTAAATATAAACACCTTTTCCTATTTTATCGCCAAAATCATCCAAACCATCCCATTCTATCGCATATTTACCTGTTCGATATCCTTCTCTAAAAGGTTCTGCTGAAACAGTTTTACGAATCGTTTTGACTAATTTTCCTGAAATTGTAAATATCTGAACCATTACATCTAACTCAGAATCACAATTATGTTCAAAATGGAAAAACGTATTCTTTGTAAATGGATTTGGCCAGTTTAACAATTTATCAATATGTAATTGTCCTGTTCCATTTTCCATTACTACAAAGTCTAACGTTACAGTATTCGAATTATTGTTGATATCCCAAAATTTTAAATTCACAGTATGTTGACCAAGTTCAAGATTTTTCAATTGATACATTACTTGTCCTTTCTGATAATCTTCAAAATTCTTATTGATACATGGGTTTGCATCACCTCCATCATAATATTCATTCAACACATAAGCATCTTGCACTTTTCCATCAAGCGTTGCAACAATATCGTGTCCAATACTCGATCCAGTTGCATTAATACCTGAATTATCAGTTAAACAACCAACCAAATAAGGCGAACGATCTGTAATTCCTCCATTCGCAAAATGAAGGTTATTCATATATAATTTTCCTTGCGGACGTTCATCATCATTCAATCCTTCTTCGTTAATTCCTTCAATCGTAATTGTTTTTAAAGTCGATGCGTCTTTACCATCTTTCTCATCCCAAGCATAAAATTTTATTTTACGATTTCCTAATTCATAATTAATATCTTTCGGAACATAAAATTGAATCGTAAATTCACCTTTTTCTACTTTTCCTATTCCTTTATAAATTGTTTTATTTTCTGTTTCGAAAGTTTTTCCAGCCCAATCAGACTCCGATAAAATGGTTTTCGTTTCAGGTTTTTCATACAAACTAATCGCAATTTTCCCATTGAAACTATTATCAATTGAAGTATTAGATAATTGATTTACTTTACCTGTAATCGTTATAAAATCTAATGCTTGCATTTTACCACCAGCAAGGGCATCTACATCTTTTTTATTTTTGATGCTTAATATTTCAATATCTTGTTGTGGACGATGAATTACTAACATCGGATCTCCAAGAATACTTACACTTTTGTTATTTTGATGTTTTGGAGAATAATTTAATTTTGCTTCATTAAGCGCTTTACCAATTGTTTGATTTTCTATTCCAACTTTCTTGAAAAACTGTTCGATCAAAAAATTATTCATCGAATCTCCGTAACCTGTTCCAATTGGACGATTGGTTGTTATCATAGACAAGGCTCCTCCATTTGCGTTTTTCAACATAGCTTCTCCGGCAGAATTATATTGCGGTAAATCCCAAATTGTAAAATCACAAGTCACAGTTGTTACGATAGGTAAACGTGAATAAGCTGCATTAAAATTGGATAAATTTGTTAATTCTTCTGCTGTAATAATTCGCTCTTGTGCCCAACTACGAGGACCTCCATGACCGTAATACATCAAGAAGTTTGAACCTAACTCGATTCCATTCAAAATTGCTTGATTTACGGTTGGATATCTAACTCCGGCAGAAGTACTTTCAGGTTGATGAGCTCCCGAATATATTTTATTAATCGTATAAATTTGATTCTCAGGTTTAGAAAATTCAGTATCAATTTTGGCATTTAAGCCTGGAGTATTTACATTATTATCATTATCAGTAACTGCAACAATTTTTGTTCGCCAATCGCCATAGGAAGTCCCTTTTCCTTGAACTTTATCGTAATATGAAACTATTTTATCAACCAAAATCTTTGCCTCAGTAGAATTAGAAGCAGAAATTCGTCCTACAGCTATTTCAAACCAATTGGCATCGTAACTATAAATTCCGTCTACGCTATTCGATAACATTTTTACATTATCATTTAACATTGCAAAATAATCATCCGTTGCAATCGCACCATCAATATCAAGAGAAGGTTCGTCTGTAAAAGTTGGAAGATAATTTGTAAAATCCTTTACTCTATTTTTTGGATCATAGGTTGTTGCTCCAAACAAAACACCATATTCTAAATTTGGACTTGATCTATCTTTTAAGAATTTAAAGAAATCACGAATCGCAATAGGATCTTGACTTCCAGAAGAAAAATCGTTGTAAACTTGTTCCGTTGTTACAACTGCAACATTTATCTTATCATGTTCTTTTCTAAAATTCGCCAAGCGAGTAGCTTGATCCAAATATTTTGGATGCGTGACAATTATATAATTAATATCGGTTAAACTACGAATATCTTGATTTGCTACTTTCCCTACATATTTTGCATCTGTAAAAGCATTTTCATCCTTGAATGCGACAAACTGATTCAGATGATTTGTGCTAAACTTATACAAATTACTTTGCGGAACAATTGAAGAAATTAAATGAATATCAGAAACATTCCAAACAGAAACATTTGCAGCATTATTCAATGAAAAAGCATTCACACTTCCATTATTAATATCTTCTAAAAACTGAAAAGTGAATTGCTCATTGCTATATGTTAAACCATCTTTGAAACGCAATTGTAAATAATCCAAATAAGCTAATCCAGAAGGATTGGTTCCGCTAGAAGAAACCGCAATATCGATAGAATTTGAACCTAATGAAACTGTTTTATCTTGAATATTTCTATCAAATAAAGAGTTTCCTAAAGAATGAGTAAAAGTTTGTCCATTTAAATTAACGCTATATGATGTATTGTTTGCATTTTTTCCAACCACCGCATAACGCAAATATGCTTCTCCACCATTTACAGCATTCGCTTTGAACGTTTTCTTGAAACCTCCATTTAAACCAATATTTTCTCCAACCCAAATTTGCCCAAGACCATTTAAGTTAATCGAATCTTTTTCATGAAATTGTAAATTATCAAAAGTAGAAAAAGTTTTTATAGGACTTGCTGTAAGCGCCTGTTCTCCTACTCTTTTGCCATCTTCTCCATTAAAACTGATAAAATAATAAGCAAAATCATCATACAAATTATAGCGAACTTTTGCATCTTTCAACGTTGTCGTATTATTTCTGTACCACTGATGCGGACCTTTCGCATAAAACAACGCGTAATCATTACTATCAAAACTTCCATCTTCACCTCCAACAAATTTTATTGGAATTTCATTCAAAGCTCCAGTTCTATCTTCCGTTAAATTCTCCATCAAACGCCCTTCTCCATTTCCATAGATTTTTAGCGATTTTGGGTTAAAATTGGTCGGAATTCCATTTTTAGTAAAGAAACTTTTATCTAATTTAAAAACTCCATCTTTCGAGACTTTTATTTTGTACCAATCTCCCGTTTTCAAAACACTTGTAGTCGAATTATCAATTAATTTTCGAGAAGATGTTTTTCGAGATTGAATTGATTTCGGTACAATTGAGAAAGATTCTATTTTTAAAATCTTATCATTTTGTTTGACAAATGGTACAACTTTAAAAATTAGTTTTTGCTGACCATTTTTATCAATAATATTATATGAAGAAAAATTAATTTTATCTGTAATCGAAGACGTATTCAAATCGGCCAATTCATCCTGTACTTCTCTAAATTGCACATTTGATAATTCAACTTCTTGATTTGTAGAATTTAACTCAACGACAAATTCTGGAAGAAAATATCCTCCAACAAAATAATTATCTTTATTCGAAAAAAACGGCACATTTACCTTATTTCCATTCGTTAAAGAAATTGTTTGATTATTCTCCCAATTTATTTTGTAATTTTGACTAAATAATTGAGGAAATTGAAGCAAAGTTGCAACTAAAATAAAATATTTCTTCATGTCTGAATAACGCTATTTTGACAAATATATTTTCAATCGTAAAATAAAAAAATAATTCTTACGTTTGATACAAGAAATAAAGCATTTTTTCGTTGTAAGATTAATGTCAAATGCTTTTATTTGCATTAAATTTAATTTTCGAAAACCAGAAATATTCTATGAAAATGAATAAAGGACGTATTTTTTCTCTTGCCCTTGCAGCTGTAACTATGAGTGTGTTCATGGGTTGTGCAAGCAGTTCAGGAAAGAAAAAAGGAGGTGGAACAAAAAATTTCACAAGCCGTACAGGATGGAAACCAAACGATAGTAAAGGTTGGTTTTTTTCAGGTAAAAAGAAAGAAAACATCAAAGCTTGGCCTGGAATGGTTTTCATCGAAGGTGGATCTTTTACGATGGGAATTACGAAAGACGACGTGTTACACGATTGGAATAATTCTCCTGTTCGTATGCAAGTAAAATCTTTCTTTATGGGTGAAACTGAGGTTACAAACTACGAATATAGAGAATATTTAACTTGGTTGAAAGTTGTTTTCCCACCAGAAGACACGCAATACAAGGATATTTATAATGGAGCATTACCAGATGAAACGGTTTTTAACAATCAATTATCTCGTGATGATTTCTCTACAGAAAATTATTTATTTTCTCCAGAATTCAGCTATTACCCAGTAGTTGGTATTTCTTGGTTACAAGCCGTTAACTATTGTGATTGGTTAACAGACCGTGCTCTTGAAAAATCTTTAATGAACAAAGGAATCTTATCAAAAGATTATTACAATAACGAGGAGTATAATTACGGAAATAAAACATTTAGTGCTGAACAATATAAGTTAGGCGATACAAATGTAAACGAAGCGATTGATTCGACTAAAATTATGAAAGCGAATCAAATTAAAACGCAAAATACACGTATCTTAAAAGCAAATCGTGCAACTGGTTCAGATGAAGTACAACCCTTCCGTTTACCTACAGAAGCTGAATGGGAATATGCAGCATTAGCTTTACCTGGAAATCGTGAATACAACGAATACAAAGGAAAAGATGTTGCTCAAAATAACTTGAGAGTTACAAAAGGAGCTCAAAGAGGACAATATTTAGACAACTTCAAACAAGGACGCGGAGATTACTCTGGTATTGGAGGATTTGGAAACGATGGTTCTGCAATTACAAGTGATGTGCGTAAATATCCATCAAATGATTTTGGTCTTTACGGAATGTTAGGAAACGTTGCTGAATGGGTTTCTGATGTTTATCGTCCAATTATTGATGAAGAAGCAAACGATTTCAACTACTACCGTGGAAATATTTTAAAAACAAAAATTGACAATGGCGCAGGTGGTTTTGAAAAATATGACGAAACAAATGTTGAATATGATACATTAGACAACGGACGTTTAGTTTATAGAGGATTACCAGGCGCTTACAAAAAACAAATAGAATACGATTTAACAAATTATCGTGATGGTGACCCTAATTCTTCTTTATCACCACGTACTGAGGAAGGTAAATCTGCTGATCAAGCAACAGAAGACATGTACAACGCTCCTCAACGTAAATTTAGAGTAGATGAAAAAGGTCGAGTAATCTTAGAAAAAGATTCTTCTAAACGTACTTCTGACATCTCTGATGAAACACGTGTTGTAAAAGGTGGTTCTTGGAAAGACCCTATTTACTGGATAGATCCAGGACAAAGACGTTACTTACACCAAGCAAGTGCAACAAACTGGATTGGTTTCCGTGTGGCACAAGAATACTCTGGTAGTTTCGAATCAAAACGTAAACGTAGAGGATAAAAATCTTTCTTAATAAAAAAAAACTCGGTACTATAGTATCGAGTTTTTATTTGTTAATTAAATTCTTTCTGTTCTCAAGATTGGATCAATGACCAATACACAAATTCTTTGTATTCAAAAATCTTTTCAAAACCAAGCTTTTTCAATAAATTAATCGATTTGACATTATCTGAAAAAGATTTGGCTGTTATTTCTTTTACTATTTCTTGAGAAAATGCCCATTTTATAAGACCTCTACACGCCTCTTCTGCAAATCCTTTTCTTCTTTCTTTACGGATGATTCCATAACCAATGTCTACACTTTGTTCCTCCGCATTATACCCTTTAAATCCTACATCACCTATTATTTCTTTCGTATCCTTTCTTATAATCATCCAGGATTCGAAGCCTGTCACGTAATTATGAATTAATAATTTCTGAATAATTTTAGGCACTGTATCCATCATATCTTTATCCGGCCAGTCTTTGCTTTTTACAAAACCTTTGTCATACAACATATTAAAATCATTATACAGCATATTTTCACAAATATCAATCGTAAAAGGAACAAGAATCAATCGTTCAGTTTCTAATTCGTTAATGGTAATTTCTTTTATTTTCATACTTTTATCAAAGTCCTAGAGATATTTTTTTAATATAATAAATAAAATAGAGAAACTTGTGCTACCAAGATTAATCTCATCTAATTTATTTGCAATTATCGTAAATTACTTCGTTAAATGTCAAAAATAGAATCATAAAATTTTATATTTGTACGAAATAAAAAGAATAATTTCTTTCTATTTTTTTTAAAACAGAATCTCATCTATTTTATTTAGATAACATGAATACAACAGAAATATTCGATCAATTTCTTAAATCGAAAATCGTTACGACTGATACACGCAACATCTCACAAAATTGTATCTTTTTTGCTTTAAAAGGAGCTAATTTTAATGGAAATACTTTCGCTCAAGAAGCGATCAATCAAGGAGCTGCAATGGCAATTGTTGACGAGAAAGAATTTGAAAATACATCTCAAAATATTTTTTTGGTTAATGATGCTTTAGAAACTTTACAAGATTTAGCGAGAACTTATCGTAATTATCTTAAAATACCATTTATTGGATTGACTGGTTCTAATGGGAAAACAACGACAAAAGAATTGATTTCAGCTGTTTTAAAAGAGAAATTCAAAACGCATTATACTTTCGGAAATCTGAATAATCACATTGGGGTTCCTTTAACTATACTATCTATTCCAGAAGATACAGAAATGGCTGTGATCGAAATGGGTGCGAATCATCAAAAAGAAATCGAGTTATTAGCTTCTATTTCTCAACCAGATTTTGGATATATCACTAATTTTGGTAAAGCTCATTTAGAAGGTTTCGGAGGAATTAAAGGTGTGATTAAAGGTAAATCTGAGTTATATGATTTTTTGAGAGCAAGTAACAGAACTGCTTTTGTTAATTTTAATGATCCAATTCAAGTTGAAAAAACTGAGGATATTAATCGAATTACATTTTCTGATCAACATAATGCTAATGTTCAAATCGAATTGATAGAAAATGAAACTGAATATTTGGCGGTTAAATACCAAGATTTAGAAATTCAATCACATTTAACAGGAAACTATAATTTTAGCAATATTTCGTGTGCAATTGCAATTGGACAACATTTCGGGATTGACGCTAAATCTATTCAAAATGGAATCGAAAATTATTTTCCATCAAATAATCGTTCACAAATTATCAATAAAGAAAATTACAAAATTGTGATGGATGCGTACAACGCAAACCCAAGTAGTATGGAAGCTTCGTTAAATAATTTTGCAAAATTTGAAGGTTCTAAAACAATTATTATTGGTGATATGTTTGAGCTTGGAGAAGAATCCAAAGCTGAGCATCAACGTATTTTAGATTTAGCTGAAAGTTTAGATTTTGATCAAATTTATATTCTAGGACATAATTTTGGTGAAACAATTACGAATAATCCGAAAGTACAAAAATTTGAAAACCGCGTTGCATTTGAAGAATGTTTAAAAGAAAATCCAATCAAAACTCGAAATATTTTGATAAAAGGTTCTCATGGCATGAGACTTGATTTGTTAGAAAATATTTAAAATCAACACCTTGATTATCTGATGAATAAATCAATATTTTTTTTTATTATAATTACTCTTTTCACTTCTCATTCTCTTCAGGCTCAATCTGTAATTGAATGGAAAAAAGATATGAAACTTAATTACGAAAACTTTAAAAAGAAACCTATTCAAACAAAGGTTCCTCAAGGATTTTTAGATTCAAAATTAGGTTGGCAAATTGCAGAATCTACTGGAGAACTTCCTGAACTTTGGGTTACCAATAAATTTGATGAAAGTAATTCGTGGCTATCTATGCAACATGCAGAAATTTTAAAAGAAATGCAGTTGCAATTTGACTTATCTGAATTATATGCACGAAAAATCAGAAAAGATTTTAAAGATTTACAAGCCAAAAAAGTCATGGATAAAGATTCTTATCGAGCAAAATTTTTGTCAGGTTCTAAGAATTTTCAGAAAAAATTGAAATCGATAGCTGGAGTTTCATTAAATCAACCAGATTTATATAAATTATTAAATAAACAAATTCAAGATTCATTGGTGATTTATCAAAATTACAGTAAGTAATTTAACAATTAGTAAACTTTAAATTTCATAAATTTATACAAAATAAAAGCTGTGAAAATCACAGCTTTTTTTAACTAAATTGTTTATGAAAAAAATCTTATACACTTTATCCATATTTACAGTAAGTATTTTAGCCTCAGCTCAAGCTCCAAGTAACTATTACGAAAATGCAACTGGTAGCAGCTTTACCTTAAAAACACAGCTATATGAAATAATAAAAAACCACACAGATTTAACGTATGGAGGATTATGGACGCTTTATAATAGAACAGATTCTGATAATGGTTTTTTAGATAAATATGATGAAAAAGATAATTCTATTTATGATATTTATTCAGAGATACCGAAAAAAATTGATCCTTATAATTTTATAAAATCTTCAGATCAATGTGGCAGTTCTGGTTATAAAAATGAAGGAGACTGCTACAACAGAGAGCATATTATTCCTCAAAGTGTTTTTAATAAAAACTCTCCTATGGTTGCAGATGCATTCCATATCTGGCCAACTGATGGTTATGTTAATAATAAAAGAGATAATTTTCCTTATGGAGTTGTTGAAAGTGCAACATACACTTCTTTAAATGGCTCTAAATTAGGAAGTAATAAAAACTCTGGATACTCTGCGGGATTTTCTGGAACAGTTTTCGAACCAATTGATGAGTTTAAAGGTGATATAGCTCGTGCTTATTTTTATTTTGCTACTCGTTATCAAGAAAATGGTATTCAGAGTTGGTCTTATGCTATGTTTAATAAAACAAAAGATAAAGTTTTTACAGATACTTTCTTGAAAATATTAATGACTTGGCATTTAAATGATCCTGTTTCTGATCGTGAAAAAGATATTAATAATTTAGTCTACAGATACCAAAAAAACAGAAACCCATTTATTGATCATCCTGAATATGCAGAAAAAATTTGGGGTTCGAATTTAGGAACTGGAGATTTCGAATATCAAAAGCGTGATGATGTTTCAATTTACAATGTAACAAATCGTTCGATTAAAGTTAAACTTGAAAATAATTCGAAATCAATTCAGAAAGTTTCTGTTTTTAATTTCAATGGACAATTAATTAATGAAGTTTCAAATTCGTCAAATCAAAAAGAAGTTGAAGTTAATTTCAAAAACCCAGGTATTTATATCATCAAAGTTGTTGGAAAACAAATGGAAATCAACAAAAGAGTTGTAATAAAATAATCATTAATCAAACCATCATAAAAAAATCCTTCGCTCATACAAGTGAAGGATTTTTTAATTTAGTAAATGGAAAAAATTATTAGTCATTATTGATATTTTTCTTAAAAAATGTGCTTCCATAAAGAAACATGATTAATACAAAAGGGATACCAAGCGTGACTGATAATAAAATAAATGTTTTTAACATACTAATAAAAAATATTTTAGTTTCTAATACTTTTATCAATTTACAATTAATAATTTTATATTATTCATAATAAAACATCTTTTTTTATTTATTAACACTATTTTTATCAACTTGATAATTAAAAGCTTTTCATTAATATAAATTCATAAAAAAAGTCGCTTAAAATTAAGCGACTCATATATAGAAAATTCTATTCAATTTATTGATTTCCTTTAGCGTAATCAGCTAAGAATTGTGCTAATCCAGAATCTGTTAATGGGTGTTTTAACAATCCTAAGATTGATGATAAAGGTCCTGTCATAACATCAGCACCAATTTTTGCACAATTAACAATATGCATTGTATTACGAACTGAAGCAGCTAAAATTTGAGTTTCGTACAAATAGTTATCATAAACCAAACGAATTTCTTCGATTAAGTTTAAACCATCTGTCGAAATATCGTCTAAACGTCCGATGAATGGAGAAACGTAAGTTGCACCAGCTTTTGCAGCTAATAATGCTTGTCCTACAGAGAAAACTAAAGTAACGTTAGTTCTGATTCCTTTTGTAGAAAAGTATTTACACGCTTTTACACCATCTTTCGTCATAGGAATTTTAACTACGATTTGAGGATTTAAAGCTGCTAAAGCTTCACCTTCTTTTACCATTCCTTCGAAATCAGTAGAAATTACCTCAGCAGAAACATCTCCGTCAACTAATTCGCAAATTGCTTTGTAGTGATTCAAAATATTTTCTTGACCTGTAATTCCTTCTTTTGCCATTAAAGATGGATTTGTTGTTACACCATCTAAAACTCCTAAATCTTGGGCTTCTTTAATGTCAGCTAAGTTAGCTGTATCGATAAAAAATTTCATTGTTTGTTTGTATTTCGTTCAGGCAAAATTAAGGATTAAATTATAGAAAACCATTTAATCTTAAAGATTCGATCAAAAATATTTTAAACCGCTGTATATCCTCCATCAACAAGGTAATAACCGCCTGTCATAAAGGATGCTTTGTCCGAACTTAAGAATAAAACCAACTCCGCAACTTCTTCTGGCTGCCCCAAACGACCCATTGGATGTTTTGTAACAAGCAACTCTAAATGATCTGCACTCAAATTATTCGACAACAAAGGCGTCATAATATAACCTGGTCCAACTGCATTACAACGAATATTTTTTGGTCCGTATTCCGCTCCAATGTTTTTCGTCAAACCTACAACTCCATGCTTTGCAGAAGTATAAGCCGAACTCATTGGCGCAGCGACAGTACCATGAATAGAAGCCATATTAACAATAGAACCTCCTCCATTCTTTTCCATTGCTTGTAATTGATATTTACATCCGTAAAAAACACCATTAAAATTGATATCTATTACTTTTTTCCAACCATCTAACGGATAATTTTCAGTCAGCTCGGCAGGACCACCAATTCCAGCATTGTTACAAGCTATATCAAGTTTTCCATAAACTTCAAGCGTTTTATTTACTAATGCTTCATTATCTTCTGGCGAAGAAGTATCAACTTTGAAAAATATCGCTTCTCCTCCATTCTTTTTGATAATTTCTACTACTTCATTTCCACCTTCTTCATTAATATCCGAAACCACAACTTTCGCACCCTCTTTGGCATATAATTCAGCAACAGCTTTCCCAATTCCAGAGCTAGCTCCAGTTACAATCGCAACTTTATCTTTTAAACTTGACATAATTTTATGATTTTAATTTAAATAAAGTTAATCATTTATAATCAGATCTATAAATCATTTCTTACAAATAATATTATTTTAAATGATTCAATTTTATTAACTATTTTGGAATGAAAAATTCAGCATAACAAATATATTTAGGTTAAAACAATTCTATTTTTTTATATTTGATACAAATAACTTTTTAAATGAAAAATTTAATAGCTGCTATACTTTTATGTAGTTTTTCTACGATAAATGCACAAGAAACAAGTGATTATAAGTACATCAATATTCCTGAAAAATTTTCTAGTTTTGATAAAGATGAATATCAATTAAATAATCGATTAAGATATATTTTGACGCAGAAAAAATATGAAGTTTTACCTTCTGATAAATCTTCTTGGCCACAAGAAGTTGTGCAAAATCCTTGTTTAGCTTTGAATGCGGATATTTTAAAAGTTAAAAGTTTTTTGAATAATAAATTAGAGGTAAGTTTTACAGATTGTTCTAATAAAAGTATTCAAAAATTTGAAGGAACTTCTAAGATTAAAGAATATGACAAAGGTTACCAAGAAGCTATAAAACTAGCTTTAAATCCTTTAAAATCTCAAAATGCGAAAGCTTCTGTTCCGATGGTAAAATTAGATAAATCCCAAACAGAAACAACAACTGCATATATACCAGAACCAAAAGGAACTCAGGTAACAGCTACTAATTTGCTGACAGATGGAACAACTACGTATCAAAAAATAGAACTGCAAAATGGTGGTTTTATGTTGATGTCCGAAAATGGAAATCAAGTTGTTGCAAAATTTGAACCGACCCTAAAAAATGGAATTTACAGAGTAATTGTTACTAAAGGAAATTCGAATTATTTTTCGGTAGGATACATCAGTGGAAATACGATTTCCTATGAGGTTTCTGAAAATAATAGTTGGAAAGAAGTTAAATTATCGGCTAAATAATCTTATAATGAAAACTATATTATCAAGTTTATTTCTTATTGCTTTATCGTCATTACAAGCACAAAATGTAGCTGATTATAAATATGTTATCGTTCCTCAACTCTTTAAAGATTTCGTAAAAGAAGATTATCAATTGAATACAGGATTGAAAACTGCTTTGAGAAAAAAAGAATATGAAATAGTAAATGAAAATTCTATTCCGTTAGATGTGCAAATCAATCCTTGTTTAGCTACAAAAGCAAATATTGAAAATACTTCTGTTGCTTTTAAAAATAAATTAAAAGTAACGTTTACAGACTGTAATAATAATGTGATTTCAACTTATGAAGGTTCGTCAAAGGAAAAAGATTTTACAAAAGGTTATCAAGAAGCCTTAACATTTGCTATGAATCAGGTTGGAAAACAAAATGCGAAAGATTTACCTGTAACTAAAACAGAAAATACAACAACTACAACCGTTAAAGAAACAACGAATAAAGTCGTTACGCAAGTGTCAAAAAAAACTGTAGAAAACAAAAACGTTTACAAATCGAACGGAAAAAATTACACAACAGCAAGTACAAATAACAACGTATTTGTATTAATCGACCAAGAAAATTCACAAGTTATTGCACAATTTTATCCAGCTGCTCAACAAAATATTTTCCATGTGACAGTGATTTCTCAAAACGGAAATTATCAAACAATTGGTTATTTAAACGAAAATAATATCATCATCGAATATAAAACAGGTGATAAATCTTGGTCAACTACAACTTATTCAAAGTAAGTTTTTATAGTACATTTGCACCTTAAATTTTAGAAAATGCAAGCACCTATTGCGAAAAAAATAGAACAAAAATTAGAAAAACACGGAGATATCCGCATCGATAATTATTATTGGTTGAATGATCGTGAAAACTCTGAAGTTATCAATTATTTGAACCAAGAAAACGAATACACAAAAGCTATTCTACAACCAACAGAAGCTTTACAAACCAAACTTTTTGAGGAAATGAAAGCGCGAATCAAAGAAGATGATTCGTCTGTTCCGTACAAATTGAATGGTTATTGGTATTTGACGGAATATCAAAAAGGAAAAGAATATCCGATTCACAAACGTCGTAAAGATAGTTTAGAGAATCCAGATGAAATTCTTTTTGATGTCAACACAATGGCTGAAGGTCATTCGTACTATCAATTGGGTGGAATTTCGATGGCACCAAATAATCAATTGGTTTCCTTTGGAGTTGATAATGTTTCGCGAAGAATTTATACGATTCAGATCAAAGATTTAACAACTGGAGAAATTCTTTCTGATAAAATAGAAAACACAACTGGAGGTTCTGTTTGGGCCGCTGATAATCAGACTTTGTTTTATACAAGAAAAGATGAAACATTGCGTGCTTATCAAATTTGGAAACACAAATTAGGTACAAAACAAGAAGATGATATTTTAGTTTTTGAAGAAGTAGATGATACGTTTAATGCGTTTGTTTACAAATCAAAATCTAGAGATTACATCATTATTGGATCTTCAAGTACTGTTTCTGACGAGTTTAGATATATTCCTTCTAATCAACCAGATGCTGAGTTTAAAATCTTTCAAAAAAGAGAACGTGATTTAGAATATTCAATCGAACATTTTGGTGATTCATTTTATATTCAAACCAATAAAGATGATGCATTTAACTTCAAATTAATGAAAACTTCTGTCGAAAAAACAGAACAAGAAAATTGGATTGATGTAATTCCTCATCGCGAAGAAACATTGATTGAAGGTTTCGAAATTTTCAAGAATTATTTGGTTATCGAAGAGCGTACAAATGGTTTATTGCAGATGAATATCAAAGCGTGGGACAATTCAACTGATTATTATTTGCCATTTAATGAAGAAACCTATACAGCAAATGTTGGAACAAATCCAGATTTTGATACTGACATATTGCGTTACGGATATACATCATTGACAACTCCTTCTTCTGTGATTGATTTTAACATGAATGATAAAACATTCGAAATCAAAAAAGAGCAAGTTGTTATAGGTGATTTTGATAAAGAAAATTATATTTCTGAACGTATTTGGGCAGAAGCTCGCGATGGCGAAATGGTTCCAATCTCATTAGTTCGTCGAAAAGATACGCCTCTTTCTGCCGAAACCCCTCTTCTACTTTACGCCTATGGTTCATATGGTTACACGATCGAGCCTTATTTTAGTTCGGTTCGATTAAGTCTTTTGGATAGAGGTTTTATCTATGCGATTGCGCATATTCGTGGTGGCCAATATCTTGGTCGCGAATGGTATGAAGATGGAAAAATGTTAGAAAAGAAAAATACATTTTTTGATTATATTGATGCAGCAAAATATTTGATTCAACAAAATTATACTTCATCAAAACACTTGTACGCGATGGGTGGTTCTGCTGGTGGATTGTTGATGGGAGCTGTGATTAATTACGAGCCAACATTATTCAATGGGGTAATTGCGCAAGTTCCTTTTGTGGATGTTGTGACAACAATGTTAGACGATTCTATTCCATTGACAACAGGGGAATATGATGAATGGGGAAATCCGAACGAAAAAGAATATTACGATTACATGAAATCGTATTCGCCATACGATAAGGTGGAAGCAAAAGCTTATCCAAACCTTTATGTTTCGACAGGTTTGCACGATTCTCAAGTACAATATTGGGAACCTGCAAAATGGGTAGCGAAATTAAGAGATTTAAAAACAGATAATAACATTCTACTTTTAGATACAAATATGGATACAGGACACGGTGGTGCTTCTGGCCGATTTGAATCGTTGAAAGAAGATGCAAAAGAAGATGCTTTCTTATTTATGTTAGAAGGGATTACAGAATAAATTTCAATACAAAAAGTCAACAAATTTGTTGGCTTTTTGTATTTTTTAATGAATGAAATTCCACTTTTTGTAAAATACAGAAAAGGTATAATCGACTAAGGTGAAATTACTTTTCCTGGTGCATAATATTTCTCTTTTTCAATAAATTCTCCATTTGGCGAATATTTATAAAGATATTTTTCGCCATCAATATTCTTAATTACTTCTTTTCTTATAAACTTATCATGATCATAAACAAGCGTTATCTCTTCCTTATCTTTCGTTTCATATTGTTTAGACGATAGTTTTCCTTTGTAATAATTCTCAATATAAAAAACACCTTCTTTCCTATATTGTTTTGTTTCTAAAGTTCCATCTTCATTATATTTCTCATAACTTTTACCATAAACTTCCATTTTCATAGTATCTCGTATTTATTCCTAAAATTGAATTCTCCACAGAAGCTAATACTCCACTTTTATAATACGATTTTGTAATTCCTTTTTTATAATGCGCTTGGCGATTCAAAGAAACAAAACCTTCATTGGTAAGTCTATTTTGATCATTATAACTCTTGAAATTTAATTTATCATTTGCTCTAAATGTATCAGTTTCTAACAAATCATTATGATATATTTTTAATGTTATAATTTTAGAATTCTGAATCGCATACTCTTTTCTATAACTTTCTCCTTCATACAAAACAATATCTCCATTAATTAATTCATTTTTTATTTCAAATTTTCCTTTCTGAAAAGAATTTTCAAGAATATAAAATCCATCTTTAAGCATTTTTCTTTGTTGAGATTCAAGGTCTTTTACATAAACATTCTCAAAAAAATCTTTTGAATTTCCAATAGAAAGTTCAATATTATTAATTTTTTCTTGTGCAAAAATCAATGATGAAACCATCAACAATATAAATAAAATTAGATTTTTTGACTTCATAGGTTTTAAATATATAATTTTTGAAGAATAACACTATTTTACTTAAATTTACAACAAAGCTTTGTAATTTGACACCAAAAGAAATTCTTTTTAAGTATTGGAATTATTCTTCTTTCAAAACGCCGCAAGAGGAAATCATCGCAAGTGTTTTGGAAGGGAAAGATACATTAGCAATTTTGCCGACTGGTGGCGGAAAATCTATCTGTTATCAAGTTCCTGCGATTATTTTTGATGGATTAACATTGGTCATTTCGCCGCTTATTGCGTTGATGAAAGATCAAGTTCAGAATTTACAATCCAAAGGAATTTCTACGGCATATATTACCAATGAAATTGACCAAAATACGATTGGAAAAATTTTGGACGATTGTCAAAACAATAAAATCAAATTATTATATGTTTCGCCAGAGCGTTTGCAAAGTAGAATTTTTGTCGAGCGATTGAAACAAATCAATATTAGTTTGCTAGCTGTTGACGAAGCACATTGCGTTTCTGAATGGGGACATGATTTTCGACCTGCATATCATCGAATTTCAAGATTAAAAACTATTCTTCCTAAAGTTCCAATCTTAGCTTTGACTGCAACAGCGACAGAGAAAATTCAGCAAGAAATTGTTGAAAAATTAGAGCTAAATAATCCTGAAGTTTTCAAATCTTCTTTAAAAAGAGAAAACCTTTCGTACAATGTTTTCCTTTCTGCTGACAAGAAAAATGATTTGATTTATTATTTAAAAAAATATCCTGGTTCGAGTATTATTTTTGTTCGAAATCGAAAATTAACCTACGAGATTGCAAGTTTTTTAAGTCAAAATGGATTTGATGCCGATTTTTTTCACGCCAAATTAACCAAAGACGAAAAAGAGCAAAAACAGCAAGATTGGATGTTAAGTAATTCGCGAATTATGGTTTCGACAAATGCGTTTGGAATGGGAATAGACAAACCAAATGTTCGTACCGTTTTTCATATCGATTTGCCACAAGGAATAGAAGCGTATTACCAAGAAGTTGGGCGCGCTGGACGTGATGAACAGGAATCGTATGGAATTTATTTGTACAATCCTGATGATCGAATTCAAGCAGAAAATATTTTCAAAGCGAATTTACCTTCGCAACAAGATTTTATCAAAATTGGGAATTGTTTGTTTAGTCAATTGCAATTAGCGGAAGGCGAATTAACGGAAATGAATTATCAATTGGATCTTCCAAAATTTGCCGAAAAATTTGGTTTAAATCTTAAAATGGTTCTTCAATTTTTAGAGTTTTTAAATACGAAAGAAATCATTCAGCAAAAAAATTATTCACAAAATAGTAGCATTCAAATTTTGGCGTCACCACATTCGATTAATTTGAATGAAAACCGAATTTTTGATTATTTACAACGTCATTACCCTGGAATTTACACTTATAATAGAGAAATTTCGGAAAGTAAAATGGCGTTTGAATTGCATATGAGTATTGGCGACATTAGGAATAGCTTACACGAATATGCAAAAAATGGTTCTATTGATTATTCGGATCGATTTTTAGCGCGATTTAGATTTCTTGTTCCGCGCGATTCTAATGCGTTTAAAAATAAATTGTGGAAAGATTTCGAAGCAATTCAAGTGAATAATTGGAAACGTTTGCAAGCTATGGCTTATTATGCCGAACAAAATACAATTTGTAGAGAACGTTTATTATTTGGATATTTTAATCAAAAATCTGATCAAAATTGTGGTAAATGCGATGTTTGTCAATCCAAAAAACAAAATGAAAACTTTAATTCAACCGATTTAATTGAATATTTGAAAGAAGGTACAAAAACGCAAGCCGAAATCCTTTCAAAATTCATAAATTCGCCAAAAGATAAAATCGTCGAAGAATTGCAATATTTGATAGACGAAATGCGAGTTCAACCAATTGGATTCGATTCTTATAAACTAATAGAATAAAAATGCGAGTAGTCTTTATGGGTACGCCCGAATTTGCGGCGACATCTTTGAATGAAATCAATACAAATAGTCATCACGAAATAGTTGGAGTTGTTACTGTTCCAGATAAACCGTCTGGTAGAGGACAAAAAATGAATATTTCTGATGTCAAAAAATATGCAGTTGAACATAATTTGCCTTTGGCTCAACCAGAAAAATTACGAGACGAAGCTTTTATCGAAACATTAAAAAGCTGGAATGCTGATGTTTTTGTTGTTGTAGCTTTTCGTATGTTGCCACAAGTTGTTTGGTCAATTCCGTCGAAAGGAACATTCAATTTACACGGTTCACTTCTTCCTCAGTATCGCGGAGCTGCACCAATTAATTGGGCTGTGATGAATGGTGATCAGGAAACTGGAGTAACAACTTTCTTAATTGATGAAAAAATTGATACCGGAAATATCTTAATTTCTGATAAAGTAGAAATTGGAGAAAATGATAATGTTGGTAAAATTCATGACGAATTGATGCATATCGGTGCGAAATTAGTCGTGAAAACGTTGGATGGTTTAGAAAATGATTCATTAAAACCTCATCCGCAAGATGAAACAACAGAATTAAAACATGCTCCAAAAATCTTTAAGGAAGATTGTAAAATAGATTGGAACGATTCAATCAATACTATTCACAATAAGATTAGAGGACTTTCTCCTTATCCATGTGCATGGACAACTTTTGGAAATGGCGAAAATTATAAATCGTTAAAAATATATGCAGGTCTAAAAACGGATATTGTTGTTGAAGGAGAAGATTATCAATTAATTTTACAAAAAAATAACCTTTATATCAATCTACCTCAAGGAGTTTACGAAATTTTAGAACTTCAACCGGAAGGAAAGCGTCGTATGACAGCCAAAGATTTCATCAATGGACATCAAAACGAGGATACCTTATTCGTAAAATAAGTACTTATTTACTGATTTTTGACACAGATTTCATAAAATTTTGCATTTTTCTTGAAATTTTTTGCGTTGAAACTTGCACAAATAAAGGGAAAGAGTATATTTGTGTATAAATTAATTTAAAAAGTTACAACTATGAACAAATCAGAACTTATCGATGCGATTGCAGCTGACGCTGGAATTTCTAAAGAAGCTGCTAAAAAAGCCTTAAACTCATTTACAGAAAATGTAACTAAAGCTTTAGCAAAAGGAGACAAAGTTGCTTTAGTAGGATTCGGTACTTTCTCAACTTCTGAGAGAGCTGCAAGAACAGGTATCAACCCACAAACTAAAAAAGAAATTAAAATTGCTGCTAAAACAGTAGCTAAATTTAAAGCTGGATCTGAATTATCAGGAGCAGTTGATACAAAAAAGAAAAAATAATATTTCTGATACAATAAAAAAATCCATTCGTTTGAGTGGATTTTTTTTGCATTGAAATTTAATTCCTCTAAAAAAATCCTTCAAGAATTACTTGAAGGATTTTTACATTTTGTCTATTATTGATTTTAATTATCTTCTGTTAAATCTGTTTTGTATGTTTCTGGAATTGTAAAATAATTCACTAAAATCGCAATAAAGATTAATATCAATGGATAAGCTAATCCAATATAAGGCGACATAGCAGCCGAAACGATAATCGTACTTTTGATTAATTCCGTTACAAAAGTTGTTGCTCCACCAATAAATCCATTTCCCATATTTTGTGCAAATCCCATACTAGTGTATCGAATCTTTGTTGGGAAAATTTCTAACATAAAAGCTCCAAGCGGACCATATGTTGCTGCTCCTGCAATTGAAGTAATTAAACTTACAACTACAATTCCTAAAACTGCTAAATTCGAAATATCATGAACTTCTTTCAATCCTTCAGGATTTCCTAATTTCATGTACAAAAAAAATGATAATGGAATTAAGATAAAACTACAAATCATTCCACCTAACATAACAGGTTTACGACCAATTTTATCACTTAATGCACCAAACCATTGATAGAAAAATGAACTAAATAATGTAGAACATAAAACAACAATTAAAACTGTTTCGTAAGGTAAGTTAACTGCGCGTTGTAAGAAGAAAAGCGTAACGAATAACGTTGTTTGCATAATTGTACTTTGCGCCGCATTTCCTCCAAAAATAGCCTTTAACATTAACTTTACGTTTCCTGGAGTTGTAAAAGCATCTTTAATTGGAGTTTTAGATGTTTTTCCTTCTTTTTTTAATTGTTCAAAAATTGGACTTTCATGTAAGCGTTGACGAATAAAGTAACTCAAAATCACTAATATTCCACTAAATAAGAATGGAATCCTCCATCCGAAACTTGCAAAAGCCTCTTCTGATAAAAATGATTGTGTTAAGAAAACAACTGTTAAACATAATAATAATCCAATTGGAACAGTTGCTTGAATAAACCCTGTGTAAAATCCTCGCTTCTCTGCTGGCGCATGTTCTGCTACATAAATTACAGCACCTGCATATTCTCCACTAATTGCAAGTCCTTGCATAATGCGGCAAAACAATAATAAAACAGGAGCAAACCAACCTACACTATCAAAAGTTGGAATACAACCAATCAAGAATGTAGCTGCTCCCATCATAATTAAAGAAACTAAGAATGAATATTTTCTACCAATACGATCTCCAATACTTCCAAAAATTAATGATCCAATCGGACGGAACATAAATGATGAAACCACTACTGCAAGTGTTTCTAAGAAATGCGACGAACCATCGTTAGGAAATAATTGTGTTGATAATACACTAGCTAAGATGATTGCCAAGAACATATCGTACCATTCGATTAAGGTTCCGACAGATGATGCTAAAATAATTTGGAAAATATTATCCTTCTTCGCTACTGTTTGCGAAGTATCTAAAGTATTTGTACTCATGTTTTTTGTGTAATATTAGAAGTTAAATAATGTTGTCAGTTGAAATCTATTGTTATTTGCTAAATATTTATTTTCGGTTCCCGTACCTTTTATCGTCGCATCTGCCCATTGCGCTGTGCTTCGATCATATTCTAATCTAAATTTTAAGGCTTTGCTTAAGGTAAGATCTAAACGAGGAACTACTTTGTACAAATAATTTACAGTGCGTGTACCTGGAGTTGCCGAAATTGCGCCCCAATTTGTCGTTACACCATAAGATATTGATGCAATTGCTCCTTCTACTGGATTTTTCACACCATTATTTCTAACATAACCTGCAAATAGTCCGAACGAAAATTTACCTGTTGAGTTTTGTTGCAAATCAATCCACATACTATGCGTATTCATTGGTTTATATGTTTCAACAGCCGTCGGACTTGTTTGATATCCTACAATTCCACCAAGTTGTACAAAAGACGACGCATCTTGCATCAAATATCCAGCGAAAGTTACTTGTAAAGGTTTTGTATTTAACTTAGAATAAGCCATAAACGAAACATTTTCAACTCGTTCATTAGACTTAACAGGAGGATTTCCTGAAGATAATTTTGGCTTCAAATTTTCATATTGCGCACCAATTCCGGCAGTAAAAACTTGTGATTTATATTGAAATTGAAGATGAGCCGCTGGCATTCCACTATTTCGAAAGGGCTCTGTATTTGGAGTAAAATCTCGTTGAGAATGTAAAGCAGCAATAACTTTAAATTTGTCTGTGAATTTATGCGTTAAACGAACTTGAGGATTACGATTTAAAGCATAAACAGGCGCACCAGTTCCATAATTTGCAACATTTGGCAAAGCTTCTAACACAACGAAAGGATGCCAATATTGTCCAATCCCTAATTGCGTTTTCTCCCAATCCAACATCACATATGCGTGACGCAAACGAAACTCGTTGATTCCTCCTTCTGTTGCTCCAAAAAATTCTCCCTCTAAAATACCAGAAGTTTTAGCTCCAAGTAATTCTGGACCTTTCAAATTAACACCAGCTCTCGAAACAATCGATAACATGTGAAATTTAGAAGCTGCATTGATATCAGCACCGTTTACATCCGATAAACGATCTTTTGGATAAAGCGGAACCAAAGCCTCTCCTGCTCCAATCATTTGACGCGTATCCATAAAAATATCATTCCTGATAAATCCATAAAACTGCACATCAACTTTGTCTTTGTTTTCTCTTGGTTGTATTAATTCTACTTTTTCTACAACCACACTATCTGTCGTTTTCTGTTGAGCAGAGACATAGCTATAGCTGCAAAATATAGCTAGACAAGCCAATTTTGTTAAATTTTTACTCATTTTTTTTGTGATAATTTGAACGACTAAAATAATCAAAAGAAAAAAACTAACAAATGTTCGTTAATCATTTTTTAATAATTTTTCAAAGCTTTATTAAATTCATCATATGTTTAAATATTTTTTGAGAAATAGATATTTTGAAATAAGTTTTGGAAAGAAATTTTGAGAATTTGGTATTTTAATTAGTGTAACAAATACACTTTACTTGAATTCTTCGAGGAGTATTTTTCAAAAAAAATCGAGAGAAGAATAATTGTTTCAACAAATGAGGAGAAAGTTAGACTTCTCTCGTAGTTTTAGTTTTAAAAATGTATGCAAATTTATTGATTACAGAATTTTCTTCAGCATAATCAATAATAAGCTTATGTTAAATCATAAAAAAAAGAAGTTTTCTTAATTCTATTTACCATCCTCTACACTATTTTTAAAATTTATGTATAATTATTCAGTCAATATTATTAAATAAATTATATTTTTATCAAATTCGGATTACATAGTTCAAATAAAATTCAATCTTTACTAATTTTTTAAGATTTTTTTTAGAAAAAACTTAAATGTTGGGGCTATTTTTGCTTTGCAAATTACAGCTATGCAAACAAACATTGAAATACACTCATTAAATCATGTTGATTTGGAAGAATTATCAGCCTTATATAATCTTTCTTATCAAAATTATTACGTTTCTATCAATCTTTCAACTGAACAATTTCAGGGAAAATTAAAAATGGAAGATATCAATCTAGATTATTCTGTAGGTGCTAGTATTGATGGAAAATTAGTTGGCTTTTTACTTTATGGAATTAGAAATTATAACGAAGTAAAAACAGCTTATATTGGTGGAACGGGCGTTTGTCCTGAACATCGTGGAAAAAAAATCACACAACAAATGTTAGATTTTAGTTTTCCAAAATTGAAAGAACAACAAGTAAAAAACATATTTTTAGAAGTAAATATTAAAAATGATTTTGCTATTAACGCTTATGAAGCTTGTGGTTTCGAAAAAACAAGAACTTTAAACAGTTATAAAGGAATTCCTATTTTGGTCGTAAATCCATTACATGAAATTATAGAATTTAGTGATTTAGATTTGATTACAAGTGAAAACTTTTGGGATATAAAACCTACTTGGAAAAATGATATTCAAAGTGTAAAAAATATCATCGAAGATTGTCAAATAAATGGAATTTATGAAGATGGAATTTTAGTTGCTTACAAAATTATCAACAAAAATAATACACGTATTTATCAATTTGGTGTTCATCACGATTATAGAAATCGTTATTTAGCTTCCATCCTTTTCAGCGATTTGAAAAATAAAGAGATTAAAATGATTAATGTTGACGAAAGAGAAATCTCTACAAATGATTTTATTCAATCGATGGGATTAGAATTGTACGACAAACAATACGAAATGAAAAAAGAATTATAATGAAAAGCCTCTATTTAAGAGGCTTTTTTTGTATATTATATTCAAATATTTCTACTCAATTCTCAACTTATTCAAATTACTTCGATAACTTTCTAATAATAAACTTTCGGTTACATAACCTTCAAATTTACCTTTTTTAGTGAGTAAAATATAATCTATTTTTTTTGCTTCCATCATTTTCATCACGTTAGCAGCATTCGTAAAAATAGATGTCGAAGTTGCTTCTGTTATACATTCTAAGTAACTTTTATCAATATTATCATTAAAAATAAATGATCGAATATTATCTAAAACTATAATTCCATGAATCGATTTATCTTCATTGAGGACTGGAATAAAATCTTGTGTTGTAGTAGAAAAAATTTCTTTTATATCTTCAATTGAATTGTAAACCGTCAATGTTTTGATATTCTTGATATAAATCGAAAACAAATCAATTTTATTAAACAAATTTCGGTCTTTATCAGATGTAAAAACAATTCCTTTTTCTGCTATTGCGTATATATCCATCGAATATTTGTCGTATCGTTTTGAAATTGCAAAACTTATCGAAGAAACAATCATTAAGGGAATAATTAATCCATAACCTCCCGTAATTTCGGCAATTAGGAAAATTGCTGTTAATGGCGCATGAAATAACCCACTTAAAACAGCTGCCATTCCAACAACAGTAAAATTACCGACTGGAACTTCTTTGAAACCGATTAAATTAAAGAATTTTGCAACGAAAAAACCAAGATATGACCCAACAAATAACGAAGGCGCGAAGTTTCCTCCGTTTCCTCCACTTCCTAAAGTTAAACCTGTTGCAATAGATTTGATTAAAATTGTGACAAAAACAAATCCTAAAACTATCCATTGATTCGTTCTAAAACTCTCTAACAATGAATTATTTAAAATAAAACCAGCTTCATCATTTGCTAAATATTTTATACTCTCATAACCTTCACCAAATAATGTTGGGAAAAAGAAAATCAATATTGCTAAACTTCCCGCTCCAACAATCGCTCGCCAATATACATTATCCGAATAATTCCCTATCAAATGTTCAACTTTACGAAATAATCGAGCATGGTAAACTGAAACAAACCCCGCTAAAACACCCAAAATCACATAGAAAATAACATTATGATAATCAAATCCTAACGCATAACGAAAGGATAATAACATATTGCTTTTTAATGTTAAATTGGCAATTAAAGCTCCTGTTGCAGAAGATAACAATAAAGGAATAAAAGCAGTAACACTCATATCCGCTAATACAATCTCTATCGCGAACAAAACACCTGCAATTGGTGCATTGAATGCAGTCGCAATACCAGCTGCAACACCACAAGCCAACAAAAGTGTTCTTTCTTTGTATTTGAATCTGTAATATTGTGCATAATTAGAACCAAAAGCTGCACCAGTAATTGTAATTGGAGATTCTAAACCAGCCGAACCACCCATACCAACTGTTAAGGAACTCGTTAAAATCTGAGCATACATCTGTTTTTTAGGCATTATTCCAGACTTTTTAGCTACAGCAATCATAATTTGAGAAGTTCCCTTTTCTATCGAACCATCCAAAAATTTCTGCACAACAAAAACCGTCAACAAAATACCTATAATTGGCAATATACTATTGATATAAGGTAGTTTGACTAAATTATTAATATAAATAGTAAATTGAAAAACATTGTGCGCAAAAGTTTTTAGCACAATCACTGCAAAAGCAGATGAAATAGCTACTAAAATACACGATAAATACAAAAATTGTCGCTCTGATAAAACCAATTTTAACAGGTTCAACAAGTTTTGAAAAAAATTAAATGATTTTTTAATGTATTGAAAAAACTTTTGTTTTGTAGAAAGTCGCATACTTCAAAAATAGTGTACCTTTTGTTTATTGCCTAATTTAACTGCCACGAATTACACAAAAAGTAAACCAATAATACATAAAAGAATAAAATTTTTGAGAAAAAATCATTTCTATCATTTTAACTATTTCAAATTGATTATTTTTACTATTAAGCACACTAATATGAAACTATTTACTTTTCTTCTTTTATTTATTTTTTTGTTGAATTCTTGCGAATCAACTAAAACTTCTGCTGATAAACCAAGTTTTGATTTTTTGGTTGGAGAATGGATTAGAACAAATGAAAAATCGGATCGAAAAACGTATGAAAACTGGAAAAAAGTTGATAAAAACACTTTTTTAGGTTGCGGGTTTACAATCAAAAATAATGATACAATTTCGCAGGAACATCTTACTATCACAAAGATTGATGATAAATGGATATTGAAAGTTAATTTGGACAAAACTAAAAAAGAGACAACTGATTTTGAGTTAATCAATTCTGATAGAAATTCGTTTACATTAGAAAATCAAGAGAATGATTTTCCTAAACTTATCAAATATTGGAAAATTGGTCATCAGTTAAAAGCTGAAATTAGCAATGATGAATCAAGTAAAATTGCTTTTACTTTTGAAAAAGTAAAAAAATAATTAAGCAACATTTGTGATCATCGCGTAAGCAAACGTTAGAACAGATAAAATAGTTCCAATCATAAAAATTGTGTAGGTTATGCTTAACAAACGATATTTTCGTTCCAAAACTTTTCCTAAATAATACAAATCCCTTGTCAAAGAAGTATATACATAATCTCTGTCTTTCATCAACTCTTGCATAGCATCATCGTAGGCTTCAAGTGACATTTGATAAAAATTACCAAAGAAAAGCAAATTCACTTTTTTGTTTTTGACATCTTCTTCGTTAAAACTTTCGTATGTTACATTTGGTTTAGTTGCTAAAATTGCAAAAATAATTGAAACAACACTTGATAAAAGCATTACAATTGAAGGTAAAAGTAAATACTCATTCTTTGGACTTCCTAACTTTGGAACCAAAGTAGAAAGTGCAATCGAAATCACGATCGCGTTTACAGACAATAAAATATTGGCTTTACTATCAGCAATATCACTTAAACGAGTATGATTGTTCAACGTTACACGAAAAAGTGTATCAACACCACGATCTGGTTGTTGAATCTTATCGTTTTTCTTTTTCTTGATTTCATACTTATTGGGAATATCACCAATCAACTCTATCTCTTTGATTTTATTTTGGGTAAAGATCAAATTTTCTTCTTTTCCTTTCTGCCAAAGCTTTTTTGCGGCATCCGTATAAAAATGATGTATGTTTAGAAAAAAATTTCTATTCTCTACATGCCATTCATAATCAGAAAATTCTTTGTGACATATTTTAGCTATTTCATCACGTAATAACTCAGAAATTTTAGGATATTCAGTTTGTCCTAAATGATAGTTATCTGCATCTTTTACAATTGCTTCACCTATATTTTTTGGAACATTATTTAGCGCTGTGATTAAAATATAATCTTGGACTTCTTTGATGTAATTTTCGTCAAAATTATGCTCAATCAAATACTCTTTTGCAATGTTTGCACTCTCACTTTCATGCCCTTGCACGATTTTTGTGTAACCCGTATCATGAAACCAACCCGCTATTAATAATTTTTCTCGTAAATCTGTAGATATTTGCTCATCAGTAGACAACGTTTTTATTGCTTCTACAACTTTTACGGTATGCATAAAATTATGATACGTAAAATCTAAAGAAAGATTATCTTTGAACAGATTGAAAACATAGTTTTCTATATTTAATAACAATTGGTTCATCACAAGTTTTTAACGCTTAAATGTATGAAATTATTACCAACACTAAACAACAAAAAATTGAATTATCCTTTTTTGGCTTTAGTAGGTTCTTGCCTTTATATGACATCTTGCGCTACGCAACATCCTCAATATGGGAAAAACATTAAGACAGAAAAAGTACAAAATGTAGAAGGAAATAAAATTCAATCTATCTATTTAATAGGCGATGCAGGAGATCTTGATCAACCAAAAAATAAACAAAATTTAGAAATTTTAAAGAATCAATTAGCGAAAGCTGACTCTTCTTCTTATCTTTTCTTTTTAGGTGATAATGTTTACGAAAATGGAATTGTAACGGATTCTACAAAAGCTGAATATACAACAAGTAGAGAGAAACTTCAATTTCAGATTGATTTAGCGAAAGAATTTAAAGGAAAAACCCTTTTTATTCCAGGAAATCATGATTGGCGAAATGGTGTAAAAGGATTAAAAGAACAAGAAAAATTAGTCAAAAAACAATTGGGTAATAAAAAATCATTTTTACCAAAAGATGCGTGTCCAATTGATAAAATAAATGTAAATGATAGTATCGGAATTATTGCGATAGATTCTGAATGGTATTTGCAAGATTGGGACAAACATCCTGGTCTAAATGAAAAATGTGATATCAAATCGCGAGAAGCTTTCTTCGAAGAATTAGAATCGCAGTTGAACAAATATCAAAACAGAACAACTGTTATCACAATGCATCATCCGCTATATTCGAACGGAACACATGGTGGACAATTTGATTTCAAAAAACAGTTTTATCCATTAGGAGATAATTTCAAAGTTCCATTACCGGTAATCGGATCTTTTATTAATTTATTAAGAAGTACAACAGGTCTTAGTCCTCAAGATGTTAATAATTTCAAATACAGAGAAATGGCTTCTCGTATTGCAACACTTATCGAAAATAGAAATAATGTAATTGTTGTTTCTGGACACGATCACAACTTGCAATATATTCAACAAAACAATGTCAAACAAATTATCAGCGGTTCTGGTTCTAAAAAAGAATCTGCAAAAGCGGTTGGTAAAAACGATTTTTCTTACGGAGATAATGGTTTTGTTGTACTAGATTTATATGATAATGGCGCTTCTAAAGCTAATTTCTATGGTTTTAAAGACGATGGAATCGAATTATTATTAACAAAACAAATTACAGAAAAGAAAAAGGAATATTTGGCACAAGTTTATGATGATAAAAAAATGCCAAAAACGAAAGAAACAAGTGTATATCCATTAGACGTTACACGTAAATCTGATCCGTATAAATTCTTTTTTGGTCGTCATTATCGTCGAACATATGGACAAACAATTACTGCTAATACTGTTAATTTAAGTCAACTAAATGGAGGTTTAACCCCTGTTAGAATGGGTGGTGGACATCAAACGCAAAGTTTACGATTGGCAAATGCAAAAGGTGAAGAATACAATATGCGCTCGGTGAAGAAAAGTGCCACGCAATTCATTCAGCAAGTAGCATTTAAAAATAAATATGTTGCAGATGAATTTGAAGATTCTTTCACAGAGAAATTTTTGATGGATTTCTATACAACCAATCATCCATATTATCCATTAACAGTTGCTAATTTGATGAAACCAATCAATATTATGCATTCTACGCCAAAATTATATTACGTTCCAAAACAAGAAGCCTTGAAAGCATATAATGAGAATTTTGGTGATGAATTATACATGATAGAAGAACGACCAATGTCCGGATATCAAGACGGTGTTTTCGGAAAACCAAAAGATATTGTTAGCACAGATGATATGTTGGCTGCGATTCACAAAAACAAAGATGTTGTCGTGGATAAGCAAGCCTACATTCGTGCACGACTTTTTGATATGTTAGTTGGAGATTGGGATCGACATTCTGACCAATGGCGTTGGGGCGTTTACAAAGAGAATAAACAAACTGTTTATAAACCAATTCCACGCGATAGAGATCAAGCATTTCCACGTTATGATGGACTTTTCTTTCATTTAATTATGAAAATTCCTCCTTTGAGACATATGCAAGATTATAAAGATGACATCAAAAATGTAAAATGGTTCAATAGAGAACCTTATCCATTGGATTTAGCCATTTTAGAATCATCCGATCTTGAATTATGGATAAAAGAAGCAAAATATATTCAAGATAATTTGAGTGATGATTATATCAAACAATCATTTGAATTAATTCCTGAAGAAACAAAACAAGAATACGATCAAGAAGTAATCAATAATCTTATTGCCCGAAAATCTAAATTAGAAAAATTTGCAGAAGAATATAATAAAGTTCTTCGCAAATTAATCATTCTGAAAGGAACAAACGAAGATGAAGATTTTGTGATCACTCGTTTACCAAAGGGAAAAACAAATGTAAAAATCTATTCAGGACAAGATCGAACTTTAATTCTTGATGAAGATTTTGATAAAAAAGAAACGAAAGAAATTCGTTTATATGGATTAAACGGAAAAGATAAATTCAAGGTTGAAGGAAAGCCAAATAACGCTATTTTAGTTCGTATTATTGGTGGAATAGATGACGATATATACGAAGTAAAGCGTTCTGCAAAAGTAAAAGTATATGATTACGCAAACGGAAGTGATGCATCAGAATCTACCTTTTTAACATCGAAAAATTTTGTCAACGATTACGAGGTTAATACATACGATTACAAACAACCGATGTATAATTTCTTTACTATGTTACCTAATATTGGCTACAATCCTGATGACGGAATAAAAATTGGTTTATCGCCAACCTACACTGTCAACGGTTTTGATCGTAAACCATATTCGCAACGTCACAATTTGCAATTAAGTTATTATTTTGCGACAGGCGGTTGGGATGCCAAATATAAAGGAACGTTTACAAAAGCGTTGGGTAAGTGGAATTTAGATCTTAATGCAGCTTACACGAGCCCGACTTATAGTACAAATTTCTTTGGTTTAGGAAACGAGACCGTGAATAATCAAGAAGAAATTGGAATGGATTATAACCGTGTTCGATTAGAAAGTTATAGCATTGGACCGTCTATTTTCAAGATTATGAATAACAATGGTCGTTTAGATTTTTCTGCAATTTATAGTTACAAAAAGATTGAAGAGAATAAAGATCGTATCGTCGAAGATTTCCCATCAATTAATAGAGACGTTTTCAAAGGACAACATTTCGGAGAAATTGGAGCTAAATATTTGTTCAAAAATTACGATAACGAATCATTGCCAAAATTAGGCATGACATTTTTAGCAAATGCAAAGTGGATTTCTAATTTGACAGATTTTGAACGTAATCATTTTTATACCGAACTTAATTTAGGTTTCACACATAAAATTTCTGCAAATGGAAGATTAACAGTTGCTTCTATGCTAAAAGGTAAAGCAGTTTGGGGTAATTTTATGGAATTCTATCAAATGGCTAATTTAGGTGGAGATCAGGATTTACGTGGTTATCGATTAGGTCGTTTTGCAGGAGACAAAGTTTTCTTACAAACATCTGATTTACGATTTGATGCTTTACGTTTCAAAGCTGTTGTTCCACTTCGATTAGGTCTTTTTGTTGGAGCTGATTATGGACGAGTTTGGTTAAACGGAGAAGACTCAAATAAATGGCATTCATCTATGGGTGGTGGACTTTGGATAAACGGAGCACAATCTATTACCGCAACAGTTTCATACTTTAAAGGTGAAGATCCAGGGCGAATCGTTTTTGGTTTGAATTTCGGATTTTAACATATAAAAAAATAACCTTCAAAAATTTGAAGGTTATTTTTTTTGTACATATTTCTTGATTGCTTGCATCATATTTATCCACGCATTCTCTGAATGTGAGCGTTCAAAATCATCCGCAAAATCTTTTCCTTCAATTGATAGATAAGTAAAATTACCTGAAGATTTTAGATTAAAAATTACTTCAATCTCATGGTCTGTATTTTGTTTTTTATAATTATATCGCAAACGTTCATTCTCCATAATAGATGTAATCAAGGCTTCATCTACCAACGTTTCATTATTTTTTTGCGTTACAAACTTTATCCTCTCTCCTACTTTCCATTCGTTACAAGTCATTTTTATGTTTTCAAAACATTCATTAAACGCTTGTTCATCTGTCAAAACTTTCCAAATATTTTCGGCAGTACTATCTATCGAAATATTAAGCAATACATCATCTTTTTCCATTCTTTATTCTTCTATTTTAGTATATTTTTCGAGTTTATTTTTATAATTAATCGAAACTCTAATTGCTTGCAAACCGCTTATACCCTGCAAATCATCAATTTCCAAATATTCAACATCTTTTTTCAAAAATTTCTTATCAATTAATAAATTGATATAATTTGAGTATTCTTCTTTTAGGATATCTTCGGTATAAATAATACAAATTTTGTGTGGCAAATTGATTCGTTCATTTGTTCCTTTCACAAAAGCTTTACTCAATCTTTTCTTAATTATTTCATATTTTGCATTGTTGTATCCATTAACATCAAAACGTTTCTCATCTAATTTGAACAAAATATCTATAGTGGTATTCGTTGCAAAAATCAACGAAGCAACCTCTACTTTTAGCGGTGTTTTTTTCTGAATTTCTTTATACGATTGCTCCATCGAAATCATCGCCTGTAATTGCCAATATCTAATTTCACGAATATTTTGATAGGAGAATTTTTTGAACGGCGCAATACTTCGTCCAACATACAAATTATAATCAATTCCATCTGTCTTGAAACGTTCGTAATAATGCGGAAATACACCTTGAGCATCTTTCTGAAAAGTATCTAATTTGTTCGACAAAAGTGAATTTGTCATTACAATTGTTTGGTCAAATTTTTTGCGATCTACATAAAATAATCCCGTTGTAGAATCTAATTTTTTTAGATATTCTTCAATAATTGATTTCTCATTGTCCTTTACATATTTGGGAATTTCAGGATGAATATGCAACGTAATGTAATCAAATAATTCGCTTTCGAAATAGATTTTATCTACATTATCTATTCGTTGCAAAAAATCAGTCAAATCGTCAATATAATCCAAAAATTTATTCTTTTTTGTACGATTATATAACTCGTTACAAATCAAAATCAAGTAATTAATCTGATTAGTATAATCCATTTTTAAACATTGATTTCGAATCACTGACGAATTTCTCACATCCAATTCACCATAAATTGGATATACATTTTGAAAAGAGATCTGCAATTTTTGTTTTGTATTTCCCGGATGCAATATATGTTCGCGAGCTTTTTCTCTAAATTTCCAATCTACACTTGGATGCAACGACGTATATTCGGTTTGTATATAAGCATTGATTTGATTCTCAAACTCTACCGTATAGCGATAAATAGATTCTTCTAAAAGAGGCGTGATTTCGCGCAAAAGGTTTGCATTAATTCGATTGAAAACTCCAGCTTCTTTCGAGCCTATTTCTAAAATACCTAAATGAGATTTTCCGTTTTTCAATGGATAAAGAATCAAACTTTTCAGACCAGATTCATTTGCCATTCTCAACATTTTATCTTGCGGAAACTTCTCCAAAGCTGCGTCAATATTAGAAACAACATAATAATCTGATTTCGATATTTTGTTCTCTAAATCAGCACAAAAAATTTCATTCAGTTTTATTTTTTTATGATTATCAATCAATAAACTATCATTCAATTGTAATAAATGACTAATTTCCAATTGATTTTTATCCGAATTATAAGCCGAAAAACCAACTTCTAAATTATTGATTCTAAAAATAGATTTTAATGCAGAAATAATATCATTTCGAACAATATTAAAAGGTTCTCCATAAGATAATAATTTAGATTTTAAGTTAGAAAGTGCAATTTCAGTCGTATTATCAAAAAATGAAACAAGATTAAACCCTTTTGCAATCCAAGATCCAATTGGAATTTTTCTCATCCACAAAGCTGTATCTTCATAATTATTCAACAACTCTTCAATTTCATCTTCAGTCAATTTAAATTTATCTTCGGATGGATAAATACGAAAATAATCATGGTTTATATCAGTCCCAAGATAAATTCTGTAGCCATTTTGATTGTCTATCACCAACTGATTTGATAGATTAAAATCTAAATATTTATGATAATATTTCGATAAGATGAAGCAACAACAAAACTTATATAATGTATCATAATCTAAATCTTCAAAATTGAATTTTAGTCGTGATTCATTATTATCAATCAACTCTTTAAGTCGATCTGTTGCAAAAATAAATTTGTCAGAAAAAGGAAAAGTTATCGCTTTTAAATTATATTTTACAAATGGTTTAGGAATAATTTTCTCAATAATTGGCTCAACATCTTTAATAATTTTCTGAAAATCTTCAAATGTTTCAACACCATCAATCAACTCTGGTCGAGTAGCTTTCAGATATTCTAAAAAAGCTTTAAACTCTCCAAAGTTGTATTCAGATCGTTCTAATTCTTCAATCAGCGATTGGAACGAGTAAATAATTTTGATGGGTAATTTATCGATAAAATTTTCTTTCATATATGATTTAAAAATAACAAAAGACTACTAATAAAGCAGTCTTCAAGTTATTATTTTTTTTAGTCATTATCTTGTAAATACCAAAGTTTCTTCGGTAGAAAGGTTCTCATCAAAACGATAACCATCCACGTCAAATGCTTTCACTTGATCCAAAGTTTCAACTTTATTTTCTGCACAATAACGCGCCATTGCACCACGAGCATGTTTAAAATACATCATGATTTTTTTCAATTCACCGTTTTTGTAATCTTGAAACTCTACATCAATCATCGGAACTTTTAACGATTTTTTATCCAAAACTTTAGCATATTCATTACTTGCTAAATTTAAGATAAATTCTCCTTTTTTTAGTTTCGAATTTAGAAAAGGTGTCAAAATTTCTTTCCAAAAACCATACAAATTTTTCGAACCATGAACATCTAATTTCGAACCCATTTCCAAGCGATACAACATTACTTTATCCGAAGGACGCAACATTCCATAAAGCCCAGATAACAAAAATGCATGTTTATTGAAATAATCAAGTGCTTCGTCGTTTAACGTCTCAGCATTCAAACCTCTATACACTTCACCTTTGAAAGCTAAAGCTGCTGGAATAGCTTGTTTCGCAGTAGGTTTAACATTCCAAACCTGATTACGCTCCACATTCATTTCTGCAATATCTTTCGAAATTTTCATTAATTTTTCAAGATCAGTTGTACTCATCTCTTTCATAACATCCATAATTTTTTGCGAATGTTCTAAAAATTGAGGTGTTGTTGCTCTCCATTTAGCATTCGTTTCCAAATTCATCATCTTCGCTGGCGAAAGTAATATTTTCATGTATCAAAAAATCTTAATTAATAAAAAAAGTATTCTGTTAGAATAAAATCTAATTCAACTCTTCTTTAACAAAGATAAGAATTGTTTGCTTTAGAAAAAGTGTAATTATATTGATTAAAAATATTCACAGATTATAAATAACTATTAATTAATATCAAAAAGGATTTAATTAAATTTTCGGTTTTCTTCGTCAATCATTTTTTCGAAATCTGACTGACTTATCTGTTTTCCTTTGGTTGATTTATTTATTGTTCTCTATACTATAAACTTAATCTTTATCTACTCCTTGGCTATTCATTTCTTGTTGTTTCTTAAAAAAAGCATCCATTTCTGCTTTATACGTTTTGAAATCAACAATTTTCCCTTTCTTTGGTTGATTTATTGTTACATTTTTCTTAGCTTCTTTTACAGATGTTGCATTATAAGTAATAACCATATCAGCATCGTCGTTCGTTTTTCTTTCTAATTCTAAAATCAAACCAGGTAATCCCATATACTTATCAGGTCCCGAAGGAAAAGACAAAGAAGTAGCAAACCAAGCTGTAAACTCTTCTTTATTGATTTTTGCAGTTGCTTTACGAACATCAAAGCCTAAGACTTTTCTCTTGTCGCGCGTTATAGTCCAATTAATTTTAGGAATAGAATCTTTGATAATTCGATCCATCCCAAAGCCAACCGATTCGTGCATATAAAAGTTTTCAAGTAAGTTTTTGTAATATAATCCATTTCCTTGATTACTACTGTAGCTTACTGAATTTCCACTATTTAGTGTTGGTTTTTGATTATAATTAGAAGCCGTTTTATTTGTTATTAAAATATAAGGTTTAGGAATTTTCATTTGTTCAGTAAAGTATCTAATCGTTTCATCTCTACTTAATTTTCGGTTGTCAATTGTAACTGAACCTTGAGTTTTACTTGCGTCATATACTGTATATACATCATATTCTACCTCTAAAACATCTTGCGCATTTGCAAAATAACATAAGCTGCTTAATACAATCAATAATAATTTTTTCATAATTTTTATTTAGGTTAATCTTTATCTACACCTTGGTGTTCATTCGAACTTTGTTGGTTATAATCAGCTTTCAGCTTTTCAAATTCGGCTTTAGAAATTTCCTTAGCCTTGAATAATTTCTTAAATTCTAAATGATCTTTTGTTGTAACAGAAGTTGCTTTCAAAGAATAAGATGGATCAATAATTCCATTTCGAATAGATTCTATTTTTAATACCAGACCTGGAAGATTAATAAATTCTTTTGGACCAAAACGTTTGGGTAAACTTGGTGCGTACCAAATGATTGATTTATTATTGTCATTATATTTTACAACTGCTTGTTTAACATCAAAACCCAAATAAGTCGATTTTTCTTGCGTTAATTCGTATTTATAATGTGTCGAAATGGTATCAGTTACAAGGTATTTTTTATTCTCTATCATCCATTCTTGTTTCATTTTATTTTGATTGAAATCTTGTTCAAAATTATACGAAAAAATACCATACATCGTAACTAACGCATTCCCTTGAGAATTATTAATTTTCTCAATCTTAGAAAAAACACTTTTTCCTTTTTCTATTTGTAGTACATAATTTTTTGGAACAGAAAGTGCTTTTATAAAATCATCACCCAATTTTTCTTCCTTTCCATCCTTCCCAAAAAGACGAGGAATAGAAACCTCCTCGTATTCAATTTCTAATGCATCTTGTGCTTGTAACACAATAGAAAAAAGGCTTATAAAAATTACTAAATATTTCATTCAAAATTATTTTTTATCCACTCCTATTGAAAAAGATTCTCTCATTTTTTGACGAGATTCATCTTGCAATTTTTTAAAATCTTCTTGTGTTATTTCTTCACCTTTCATAGGTTTAGTTTTAGACATTTTCTTAGGATTTAAGGTAATTTTATCCGCTTCATAAGTCATAATCGAACCAAATTTACCACCCGTTTCGCTCACCGTTTTCAGAATCAAACCTGGCAATCCATTCACTTGATTTGGTCCTGCATCAACCTTAATATCTGGTGCAAACCAAGCTGCTATTTGCTTGCCTTTATCATTACCAATAGCTTTTTTTACTTTGTGACCCAAAATCGTATCTTCAATATCTGTAATTTTCCATTCATAGTCTTTATATGGCGTAACCACAATAAAATTCTGTTTATCTAAAACGACTTCTTGACGAAACTCTTTCTTACTTGTTTCATTAATCAAAGCTTTATATTCTCCTCCAATATTAATTGAAAAAGCCCCCATAGAGCTACCATTTTGATCATTATTAATGGTTTCTATTTTTTTGTAAACGGACTGATGATCACTATATTCTAATTGATAATAAATATTTGGAGACCCTCCAATTTTTATTGTACCTCCTCCTTTTTGTGCTTGCTCTCTTTCAAACTCCTTTATTTTTTCTTCATCATGCTTTATATCATATTTATAATCGACAATAAGCTTTTCTTGCCCAAAACCAAAATTCGAAAAAAGTAAAAATCCAGCTAGTAATAATTGTTTCATTATATTGTAGTTTTTAATTAATACTCTAAAATAATTTTTATTTTTTAATTCTACAACAATAGAATGCGTAATTAACACAACATTGTGAAAAGAAAAAAAATCCAACTTAGGCTGGATTTTTTTTCTAAAAATTAAAATAAGTTTCTAAATTACCTCAAAATGTTTCAGTGCATTCCATATTCCGTGATTATCTGCAGAAGTTGTATAATAATCAGCCGCTTCACGAACATTCTCTTTCGCATCGCCCATTGCTACGCCTATTTTACAACCTTTCAACATACTAATATCGTTACCACCATCACCAAAAGCCATTGTTTTAGTTAAATCTAAATTATCGCGTTCAGCCATTCGCTCTATTCCACGCATTTTACTAATATTTTTCGGATTTATATCAGCAAAATATTCTATCCAACGTGTTCCTACACTGTTTGTCAACACATTTTTCATCAAATAATCTTCTTGTTCTTCGTTCACAAAAAAATTCATTTGCATAATATTATCTTTCGGCAAAGTTCGAGGATCAACCACTTCTGGAAGTTCCATTCCAAAATAAGCAAACGATTTTTCTACATTCTCATTCACACGATTGATACTAAACGCTTCTTTCGTCATATACGAAAATGAGAAAGGATTTTCATCATCATATTGTAACAAAGCCTCTATATCATTAGGGTTGATGTAATCTACAAAAAATGATTGACGGTTTTCGTCGGAGCACATTCCTCCATTATTATTGATGTAACCATCAAAACCATAATCAAAAATATGCTCAGGCATATCCACCATATTTCGTCCTGTTGCGATGTATATTTTTTTGTTTTTTTGTTTCAATAATTTCAACGCTTCGATTGTCGAATCACTGATTTCATGGTTTTCAAAACCTTGTAATGTTCCGTCAAAATCGAAGAAAAAAGAATCTATCATACTTTAGTTTTATCTTTTACAAAATTAAAAAAGCAACCTTTGTTTGGTTGCTTTTGCTGTTTATTTTAATGCTAATTTAATAATTTCTATTGCTTTATTGGTATCTTCTTCGGAAATATTGAGATGAGGACGCATTCGCACCGAGTTTTCACCACAAGGAAGAATAATCATATGATTTTCGAAACATGTTTTGATGAATTCTGAACGATCCAAATCTGATGAAAAATCAAACGCAATGAACAATCCTAATCCACGAATCGAATGAATTTTCTTCGTTTCTTTTGCGATTTCATTCAATTTTGATAAAATATATTTTCCTTTCTCTTCCGCATTTTCAACTAATTTTTCTTGTTCAATCACTTCTAAAATTAATTTGAAACGCAACATATCGATATAATTTCCACCAAAAGTCGAATTAATACGGCTTGATTCCTTGAAAACATTATTCGGAATTTGATCTAACTTTTCTTTATTCGCTAAAATTCCACAAACTTGTGTTTTCTTTCCAAACGAAATCACATCAGGAATCACATCATAATGCTGAAAAGCCCACATTTTACCAGTCATTCCCATTCCTGTTTGTACCTCATCAAAAATCAATAAAATCTCTTCTCTATCACAAATTTCTCTCAATTTCTGAAAGAATTCTTTTCGAAAATAATTATCTCCTCCTTCACCTTGAATCGGCTCAATAATAATACAAGCAACTTTATTTTTGCGTGTTTCTAAAGCATTTTCAATTTGTTCAATCGCACGTTTTTCAGCCTCAACAACCTTGCATAAATTATCTTCTGTAACAGGATAAATTCGTTTTGGATTTTCAATTCTTGGCCAATCAAACTTTGGAAAATATTCGTATTTACGAGGATCTTTCGTATTCGTTAGCGATAATGTATAACCAGAACGCCCATGAAAAGCTTGTTTAAAATGAATAACATCACTTGCTTCTTTCTCAATTCCTCTCGAAAAGTTTAATCTTGTTTTCCAATCAAAAGCCGTTTTCAATGCATTTTCTACTGCCAATGTTCCACCAGAAATAAAGAATAAATATTGCAATTCTTTCGGCATCGCAACACGCTCAAATGTATCAATTAAATCGGCATAATCTTTTGTATAAATGTCTGACATTGCAGGTTTATTGACAGCATTTCGACCTAAAAAATCTATTTTCGACATCAAATGTGGATGATTATAACCAATCGCCGTCGAAGCAAACATTGAAAATAAATCCAAATATTCAATGCCATTTTCGTCTACAACATAGGATCCATGCGACTTATCCATATCCATTACAATCGGATATCCATCTGTCAATATATGTTTTGCTAATCTTTCGTGTACTGTACTCATCTCTGTAAATTTTTAAAAATCAAACTTAATTCCTTGCGCCAATGGCACTTCTGTCGAATAATTAATTGTATTCGTTTGTCGTCGCATATACGCTTTCCAAGCATCAGAACCTGACTCGCGTCCACCTCCAGTTTCCTTTTCTCCACCGAAAGCGCCGCCAATTTCTGCTCCAGAAGTTCCAATATTTACATTTGCAATTCCACAATCAGAACCTTGCTGACTCAAGAATAATTCAGCTTCACGAAGATTATTTGTCATGATAGAAGACGATAAACCTTGTGCCACATTATTCTGAATTTCAATTGCATTTAACACATCTCCAGAATATTTGATTAAATATAAAATTGGAGCAAAAGTTTCATGTTGAACAATTTCGAAATGGTTCTCAACCTCAGCAATTACAGGCTTTACATAGCAACCGCTTTCAAAACCATTTCCTTCTAAAATTCCTTCTTCAACGATAATTTTTCCTCCTTCTTCATTAATTTTTTCTAATGCTTTTGAATACATTTCAACCGCATGTTTATCAATCAACGGACCAACATGATTTGTTGTATCCAACGGATTACCTATTTTTATTTGTTTGTAAGCATTTATCAACGATTCTTTTACCTTATCATAAATAGATTCGTGCACAATCAATCTTCTTGTTGTTGTACAACGCTGTCCAGCCGTACCAACTGCACCAAAAACAGCCGAAGTCAACATAATTTTTAAATCTGCATTTGGCGTAACAATAATCGCATTATTTCCACCTAATTCTAAAATTGTTTTACCCAAACGAGCCGCAACCACTTTATTCACTTCAATTCCCATTCGCGTAGAACCTGTTGCAGAAACCAAAGCCACACGAGCATCTTGTGCAATTAATTCACCAATTGTTTTATCGCCCATTATCAAAGAAGAAACGCCTTCTGAAATATTATTTGCTTTTAAAACTTCTGCTAAAATATGTTGACATGCAACCGCACACAAAGGTGTTTTTTCACTTGGTTTCCAAACTACAACATCACCACAAACCATCGCTAAACACGTATTCCAAGACCAAACAGCAACTGGAAAATTGAACGCAGAAATCACCCCTACAATTCCAAGCGGATGATATTGATCGTACATGCGATGCAAAGGTCTCTCCGAATGAATTGTCGAACCATATAATTGACGCGATAATCCAACTGCAAAATCACACATATCAATCATTTCTTGCACTTCGCCCAAACCTTCTTGATAGGATTTTCCCATTTCATACGAAACTAATTTTCCTAAAGAAGCTTTTTTCTCACGAAGTTTATCTCCAAATTGACGCACAATTTCTCCACGTTTCGGTGCTGGAATCATTCGCCATTCTTTGAAACCAACTTGTGCCTCTTTTATCACTACTTCATAATCATCTTTTGTTGATGACTTAACTTTTCCAATCAATTTTCCATCTACTGGCGAGTAAGAAGAAAGCTCTTCACCTTTTCCAAACCAAGTATTTCCTGTTGATGTTCCAAGATTTTCGGAAGAAATACCTAATTCTTTTAATTCGTTTTCTATCATTTTTTTGTGTTATTTTGTGTTTTTAACTTTTACCTAAATTAGTCAAAAGTTTCATAAATTAAAATTTTTAATAAATATTATTCAGAATAATTTTTAATTTAATGAATAATCGTTAGATTTAATAAAATAAAACCGCATAAAATGAATTCAACTACAGATTATTTTAAGATTGATGATTTATTAACCGAAGAACATAAATTAATTCGTCAATCTGTTCGAGATTTTGTGGATAACGAAATAAAACCTGTGATAGATGATGCCGCGCAACATCATAAAGATATTCCAGATTTAATGAAAAAATTAGGTGCAATTGGTGCTTTAGGACCTTATATTCCTGAAGAATATGGAGGTGCAGGCTTGGATCAAATGTCGTACGGATTAATCATGCAAGAATTAGAACGCGGCGATTCGGCTGTTCGTTCTGCTGCATCAGTACAATCTTCGTTAGTGATGTATCCAATTTTTTCTTTTGGATCAGAAGAACAAAAACGCAAATATTTACCAAAATTAGCTTCAGGAGAATTCGTTGGAAGTTTTGGATTAACTGAACCAAATCATGGTTCAAATCCAGGCGGAATGGAAACTCGTTTAACAAAAAATGGTGATCATTATATCTTAAATGGAGCAAAAATGTGGATTACAAATTCACCAATTTGTGATATTGCAGTTGTTTGGGCAAGAGATGAAGAAGGAAAAATTCGTGGTGTAATTGTAGAACGCGGTATGCAAGGTTTTACAACACCAGAAACTTTGAATAAATGGTCATTAAGAGCTTCAAAAACAGGTGAATTAGTTTTCGAAAATGTGAAGATTGAAGAATCTCAAATTTTACCAGAAGTGAGTAGTTTACGCGGACCATTATCTTGTTTAAATTCTGCTAGATACGGAATTTCTTGGGGTGTAATTGGTGCTGCAATTGATTGTTACGAATCAGCTTTAAAATATTCATTAGAACGAACACAATTTGGAAAACCGATTGCTTCTTATCAATTACAGCAGAAAAAATTAGCTGAATTTATTACAGAAATAACGAAAGCTCAGTTGTTATGTTGGCGATTAGGAACACTGAAAAACGAAAATAAAGCAACGCCTGAACAAATATCAATGGCAAAACGAAATAATGTAAAAATGGCTATCGATATTGCGAGAGAGTCACGACAAATCATTGGTGCAATGGGAATTGTAGGCGATTTCCCTATGATGCGACATGCTGCAAATCTTGAGTCTGTAATCACTTACGAAGGAACACATGATGTCCATTTACTAATAACTGGCGCAGATGTGACAGGAATTAATGCTTTTGTGTAAGATATTTTTCCATACAATCAGATAATTTTATAGGTTTACAATTCGTTTGTAAACCTTTTTTATTTTATCACACATGAAATTGAAATCAATTCTACTTATTATTTTTTGTATTCAGGCTATTATTCTTGATGCGCAGGAAACCTACAAAATTACGTATGAACGCTTTTCGAATGGAAAAAAAGTCGAAGAAAATAACCCCATACAAGTTATTGCTAATACAAAAGAAACAGTTATTGGAAAGCAACAAAGTTTTAGTTATTCATCAAATTATCCTGATGAAATGTTTTATTATACCAAAACAAATCCATCAATTATTTCCTTGATTACACAATTTGATCCGACTAATTCTATCATTACAAATGATTCGGTTGCGTTTAATAAATCTGTTTTCACAATTTCTAAAGAAACGAAACGAATTTTAGGTTTACGTTGTAAAAAGGCGACGACAAATATCAATTCGAATACAATAGACGTTTGGTTTGTGGACAATATGGAATTGAATGCCTCTCCAACAATGGTTGGAATGAATTTAGGTTTTGTGTTAGAACTTACACGAAATAATAATTCAACGATTCGAGCTTCGAAAATAGAACGCGAAAAAGATTTGATTCCAAGTCAATTTATCCAAAAAGAATTGCATCAAAATCGAGTTGATTTGTTGACATATAAAGACATTATTTGGAAAAGTAAATTCGTTGATATTCCACTTTTATCACATCAACAAGTTAACTTTAGTAAAGATTTTTCGTCAAATGATTCAATTTATCGTTTTGCAAATGGAACTGTTGTAGTTCGAAAAATTAAAATTCCTCAAATTAAAGAAGGAAGCCAAGTTTTCTTAAATGTTTCGCAACAATCAAATGGTGATGCTTACGACAGAACAGGTTCTGTATTTTTGATCCCGCGTGATTCTAAAATTACATTTATGGATGGTTTGCAAAAAGGAATCAATGAATTACCAATTTATACATCAGCAAATAACAAGAAATATCAAGGTTATTTTTTGACAGAAAATTATTCACCAACGATAGAATTAATGCGCTTTTTCACACCTTTTGGAATTAATAAATTCAATCATATTCAATTAAAAAATCAAACTTGGGAAACCGAAGCAAAATATCGTCAAGAAATCACAGAATTTCAAGGTTTATTATCTGATCAAGAAGTTTTGATTGGTTTCTTCATTGGAAATTATGATCAAGGCGGACATATTATTTCTGCCAATATTTCTGTTCATCCATCAGGTTCTACAACAATGCCAATTAAAAAGGCTTTACCAATTTTCAATACTGCAAATGTGATGGAAATGGCTGGACAAGAATACTCTACTTTGTTCGAAAATCCGAATGGTTTTACAGTAGAATTCACGTTGAAAGAAGATTACAATAATGCTAAATTACGTTTTACAACAACTGGACATGGCGGTTGGGAAAATGGTGATGAATTTGTTCCGAAAGAAAATAGTATTTTTCTTGATGGACAAAAAGTATTTAATATAGTTCCTTGGAGACAAGATTGTGGTTCTTATCGCGCTTACAATCCAGCTTCTGGTAATTTTGACAATGGTTTATCATCATCTGATTATAGTCGTTCTAATTGGTGTCCAGGAACAATTACAAATCCTTATTTTATAGATTTGGGCAATTTAAAAGCCGGAAAACATAGTATACAAATAAAAATTCCGCAAGGAAAACCTGAAGGAAATAGTTTCAGTTATTGGAATGTTTCTGGTGTTCTTTTAGGAGAATAATTTTTTTTGGAGCAAAAAGATTTATTAAACGTCTTTTTGCTCTATTTTTTTATGATTTATCAAAACCGTTAACCAATCTACAATATCTTGATATACTTCATCTTTGATAGATTCATTCAATATTTCATGTCTCAAGTTTGGATATAGTTTCATTGTTACATATTGAAATCCATTTTGCTTTAAATCTTTATACGATTGCAAAACTCCTTTACCAAAATCACCAATTGGATCATCTGCTCCACTCACAAAATAAATAGGTAAAGATTGCGGTATATCTTTTGCCCAATTCTTTTTTGTTGCTTGTATATTTAAATTAATCAAAGTATAAAAACCGTTAACAGTGAAAGGTATTCCGCAAAGAGGATCTTTCAGAAAATTTAAACGATTTAACTCATCTAAACTAAGCCAATTAGTCTCATAAAAATTTTCTTCATTTTTAAAATATTTATTATTTGATTTTAAAAAAATAATATTAAGTAATTTACTTCTTTTATGAGGAATCAATTTATTTAGAAGACTTAAAAAACTACTCAATAATTTAATTCCAGGAATTCTACCTCCTGTTCCCATAATTATAGCACCATCAAAATGATTTCCATATTCTTGAAGTAGGCAACGTGTTATAAACGATCCCATTGAATGCCCCAAAATAAAATGTGGTAATAAAGGATATTGATCTTCTAACCATTTTACCATAATTTTAGTATTTTCAATCAGTTTTTCTGTTGGACTATCTAAACTAAAAAAACTATAATCTTCTTCTATTTTCGCTGTTTTTCCATGTCCTAAATGATCATATAACAAAACTAGAATTCCTTTGTCCGTCAAATACTTTGCAAAATTCTCATATCGCCCACTATGTTCTTGCATACCATGGACAATTATCAGTGTTGCTTTAATCTCATCTTCTGGAAGAATTACTCTATAATAAATATTTTCTAGTATTGACATTTTTATTAAGATTTAATTATTAATTTACAGTTTTACTCATTCAAAATCAATATTTTTTATAAATAAACCATTGACTTTTTCAACAAATTTCAAGCTAATAAATAAGATCTAAAATTTCTAATTTTTACAACTAAAAAAACGAGGTAAAATAAAAATTAACCTCGTTTTTTTTATGATGTACGATAATTTTACTTTTTAGTTTTAATTGTATTCTTATAGATCTGTCCATCTTTAATAATCACTAAAAAATTTTTATCAGGATTAGCAATTAATGATAAATCTTTCAACGGATTTCCATCAACCAAAATCAAATCGGCTAAAGCTTGTTCTTCAACAACGCCTAATTTCCCTGGATATGGACTTCTTAAACCAGATAATTGCAACAATGGTACATGCCTATACGCCGAGAGCTGTGCAACGTGCTGTGGAAGCAGGAGTGAAGTCAATTGAGCATGGTCAAATGTTAGATGAAGAAACATTAAAAATTCTTGCCAAAAAAGGAGTTTGGTTAAGCCTTCAAAATTTGATGGATAATAATGAAAACATGGACGAGCAGCGAAAAGAAAAACGTAAACCAGTTTTGGATGGTCAAGATAAAGTTTGGCCTTTAGCAAAAAAACTTGGTGTGAAGCTTGCATGGGGAACGGATTTCTTGTTTGAACCTGAGTTGAATGATGATCAAAATAGTTACATATTACGTCTTCAAAAATGGTTTACAAATGCCGAAATTTTAAAGATGGTTACGCAAGATAATGGAGAATTACATACGTTCCCCAATCTTCAGCAGCATCAACTGCAGCTTTCATTTCGTCAAAAGTATATTGTGTAACATCAATCGGATCATAAGCAGAAGACGTTCCTCCACCTGCCATTAATTTGATTTGACTCGCACCAAAACGTAAATTCTCTCTTGTTGCAGTCAAAACTTCATCTCTTCCATCAGCAATAAAAGTAGCTCCTAATTCCTCTGCACGAGATGCTTTACCAAAAAAACGACGCGAACGTTCATCAGGAGTTCTAAAATCTCCGTGACCAGCTGTTTGACTAATCGTTGCACCCGAAGGCCAAATTCTAGGCCCTGCAACTTTACCTTTATCGATGGCTAATTTCAAGGGAAAAATTGGCCCACCAGCATCACGAACACTCGTAAAACCACGCATCAACATTTTGTGGGAAGCTTCGCCAACCTTATTCATTAACATTTCTTCGGACATATCTGGCGACATCATTTGCGCCATCGTCAATGAACCAAATACCATGTGTACATGAACATCTATCAAACCTGGCATCAACGTTTTTCCTCCTCCATTAATTTTTACAACGTCTTGATTAGGTGAAGAAATTTTTGCAGAACTAATTTTTTCAATTTTTTGCCCAGAAACCAAAACATTCATCGGCGATGTTAATGCTTGAGTTTGATGATCTAAAATTCTAACATTTTCAATTAAAATCTGTTTTGTTTGAGCAAAAGTAAAAGTGGTAGCGAGAAAAAAAAGTGCTATTATCGACTTTATTTTCATAATTTATTGTTTAATTGCCCTAAAGATACGTTGAATGCGTGTAATTTGAGGATAAAGTTTAAATTAAAAATATATTCATTTAAATCATTCAAACAAAAACCCAAATTTACTTTTTATTAAAAGAAAATACTATATTTGTTGACAACCAAAAGGTTTTAACTTAATTTTCCTTGGTGATAAAGATTTTTAACTGTTTTGAATTAAATAGACAAAATCTTGTTTTACGGCTTATCTTCTTCCGACTATAATCGTTTTTTAAGGAATAAAATTTAATAAAAAATTAGCAATCAATACACCTTTTCTACCCAAATAATCGGATAGAATTTTGTAAATTTGTAACCAATACATTAGAAAATTTAATGGAATATAATACACTTCGTTCGCAATTGATTATTCCAGAATATGGTCGTCATATTCAAGAAATGGTAAATCATTGTAAAACAATAACAGACGAAACAGAACGCAACGGATTTGCCGAAATTATAATTGAAGTAATGGGAGAATTAAATCCTCACTTGCGCGATGTACCAGATTTTCAACATAAACTTTGGGATCAACTTTTTATCATGGCAGAATTTGATTTGGATGTAAAATCTCCTTATCCAATTCCGACAAAAAAAGATACGGTAAATAGTAAACCAAATAAAGTAGAATATCCAAAAAGCATCTATAAATACAGATATTACGGAAACAATATTCGTAAAATGATTGATGTTGCTGTAACGTGGGAAGAAGGCGAAAAACGCGAAGGTTTGTACTTTGCGATTGCCAATCACATGAAAAAATGTTATTTACTTTGGAATAAAGATACTGTTGATGATCAAGTTATTTTTAATCATTTGTACGAATTATCTGATGGTAAAATTGATTTGAGAAAAGTTGATGATCATTTGGTTTCTCCTGATCGTTTAAATTCGAATAATAATCATTCAAACAACAATCAAAACAATAGAAGTTACCAAAACAATAATCGTAATCATCAAAATAACAACAATCGAAATAATAACCAAAATTCGAATAATCGTCAAAACAACAATAACCGAAATAATCAAAATAACAACAATCGAAACCAAAACGTTCGAAACAATAAAGGTTAAATCAAAACTATTTAATACAACTAAATGGCTACATTTCAAATAAAGGGAGGGAAACCTTTGAAAGGAGAAATTACTCCGCAAGGTGCTAAAAATGAAGTACTACAAATTTTATGTGCGGTTTTATTAACCAATGAACAAGTTCGTGTTAAAAATATTCCAGACATCCGAGATGTCAATCGTTTGATTGAAATTTTGGGTGATTTAGGCGTAAAAACACAAAAAAATGGAAAAGGAGATTTTACTTTCCAAGCCGACGAATTACGATTAGATTATTTAAAAGGAAAACAATTTCGTAAAGATGGTGCTGCATTACGTGGATCAATCATGTTAATGGGACCACTTTTAGCTCGTTTCGGAGAAGCTTTTATGCCGAAACCTGGAGGAGATAAAATTGGGCGTCGTCGTTTAGATACGCACTTCGAAGGTTTCTTTGCGTTAGGAGCAAAATATCGCTTCAATCCAGACGAAGATTTCTACGGTGTAGAAGTAGACGAAAACGGATTGCAAGGTTCTTATATGTTATTGGAAGAAGCTTCTGTAACAGGAACTGCAAATATTATTATGGCTGCAGTTTTAGCAAAAGGAACAACAACTATTTACAACGCTGCATGTGAGCCTTACATTCAACAATTGTGTAAAATGTTGAACCGAATGGGTGCTAAAATTTCTGGAATATCTTCGAATCTTTTAACGATTGAAGGAGTTGAGAAGTTAGGCGGAACTGAACATACATGTTTACCAGATATGATTGAAATTGGATCATGGATTGGTTTAGCTGCCATGACAAAATCTGAATTAACAATCAAAAATGTTTCGTGGGAGAATTTAGGTGTTATTCCAGATGTGTTCAAAAAATTAGGAATCAAATTAGAGCGTCGTGATGACGACATCTATATTCCAGCACAAGAACATTACGAAATCGAGCGTTTTATTGACGGTTCTATCTTAACAATTTCTGATGCGCCTTGGCCAGGATTTACACCAGATTTATTATCAATTATCTTGGTAATTGCCACTCAAGCAAAAGGAAGCGTTTTGATCCACCAAAAAATGTTCGAGTCTCGTTTATTCTTCGTGGATAAATTAATTGATATGGGAGCGCAAATTATTTTATGTGATCCACATCGCGCAACTGTTATTGGTCTTAATCACGAAACTCCTTTAAAAGGAGCCGAATTAACTTCTCCAGATATTCGTGCTGGTATGTCTTTATTGATAGCTGCCCTTTCTGCAAAAGGAAAAACTGTTATTCATAATATCGATCAAATTGACCGTGGTTATGAAGATATCGATGTACGTTTACGTGCTATTGGAGCTGATATAATTAGAGCTTAAAAAATAAAAAATGCAATCTATTATTGAGTTTATCACTAATTTTGTTCAACGCCCAGACAAGGTATTAATGGACATTATCAATAATTACGGTTATTGGATATATGCTATTTTATTCTTGATAATTTTTGCTGAAACAGGCTTAATTATCATGTCATTTTTAATGCCTTTTTTACCTGGAGATGCACTAATCTTTTCGATTGGAATGATTGCAGCAAGCGATGATCAAAACCATTTGCATATCGAATATATTATTCCATTACTGATGGTTGCAGCAATTCTTGGTGATAACGTAAATTATTATGTTGGACGAAAATTTGGTGGCTGGATTTTAGGACGAAAAGACTCGTGGTTTCTTAAAAAGAAACATATCGAAAAAGCAACAGAATTTTTTAACGAAAATGGTAAAAAAGCAATTATTATCGCTCGTTTTATGCCTGTTGTTCGTACAATAATTCCATTTATTTGCGGTATTACAAACCTTAATTATCGCACATTTATTACCTATAGTTTTATAGGCGCGGTACTTTGGGTTGGTGTTATTTCTCTTTTGGGACACACATTAGGTCAGTTTGACATTGTAAAAAATAATTTAGAGAAATTCATTTTCGGAATTATATTATTGGCGAATATGCCGTTGATTATCCGAATTGTGAAAGCTCAATTCAATAAAAATAAAACAGAAGAATGAGACAATTTGGATTAATCGGAAGAAATATTTCCTATTCATTTTCTAAATCTTATTTTGCTGAAAAATTTAAAAACGAAAACATTGTAGACGCTGTCTACAATGTTTTTGATTTACAGCAAATCGATGAAGTAGAAAAAGTATTCGAAACCGAAGGTTTAGTGGGCTTTAATGTTACAATTCCTTACAAACAAGAAATCATTCCATTTTTGGACGAATTATCACCAGAAGCTAAAGCAATTGGTGCGGTTAATACAGTTTTGATACAAGATGGAAAACGAATCGGGCATAATACAGATTGTTATGGTTTTCATCATTCGATAGAACCTATTTTAGAACCTCATCATAAAAAAGCATTGGTGTTAGGAAATGGAGGTGCTGCAAAAGCGGTTTTTTATATTCTTGATTTATTGAAAATTGAATATAAAATAGTTTCAAGAACAAAAACTGAAAATCATTATTCATATGATGAATTAAATAAAGAAATCATTCATAATCATCAAATTATTGTGAATTGTTCGCCAGCTGGTACTTTTCCAAATACTGAAATCGCTCCACTTCTACCCTACCAATTTATCAACGAAAATCATTTATTGTACGACTTGATTTACAATCCACCATTGACAAAATTTTTAGAAAATGGTCAACAAAATGGAGCCAAAATAAAAAATGGTCACGAAATGTTGGTTCTACAAGCCGAAAAAGCTTGGGAAATTTGGAATAATCGTACAAAATAGACTTGATATTGTCCTCAAATTTTATTAGATTTGAGAAACAAAACTTAATTTCTTATGAATACTGAAATGGATAACCTGCAAAATGCAGACGGAGAACAATTACCTAAACCTGCAAATACAAACGACTCTAACACGGAATCTTACAAAACGGTAGAGTTAACGAACCAAGAAAAAATAAGCGATATTTCGTTCAAAGATTACGAAAAATTTAGTTTTGATGTTTTGATTAACGAAGCAAAAAATCTATTAAGCAAATATGATGTTCAAGAGATTCGCGAGCATTTTAATCAAATTCGTGATGCATTCAAAACTAAATTAGAAGAAGATGAAGCTGCAAAAAAAGAAGCTTTCTTAAGTGAAGGTGGTGATGAATTAGATTTTAAATACGAAACATCTTTTAGAGCAAAATTTAACGCTGTTTACAACGATTTTAAAAATCAATTAGCAGTTTTTCATAAAGAAAACGAAAAAAAGGAATCTGATAATTTAAAGGAACGTTTAGAAATTATTGACGAATTGAAAGCCTTGTATCAAGAACCAAGTGATTCTTCGGCGGCAATGTTCAAGAAATTTCGTGAGTTAAAAACTCGTTGGCACAATGCAGGAAGAATTCCGAGCAAAAATGCTGAAAATGTATTCAAAAATTATTTTTTCCACTTAGATAATTTCTACACATATTTGGATATGAATAAGGAATTGCAAACATTGGATTATGCACATAATCTGGAAGTTCGTCAATCGATTATTAAACGTGCAGAAGAATTAATTGGAGAGCAAAACGTGCAAAAAGCTTTGAATGAATTGCAATATTTGCATCGTTTATGGAAAGAAGAAGCCGTCCCTGTACAAGAAGATTTGCGCGAACCAACGTGGCAAAAATTCAAAGAATTAACAAATAAAATTCATGACCGTAAAGGGGAATTGAATGAAAAAATAAAACAAGAGCAAAAAGATAATTTAGAAAAGAAGAATCAAATTATCGCTCGTATCAAAGAAATTTCTGAGCAAGCAACAACAAAATCGCATGGCGATTGGCAAAAAGCTATTTCTGAAATAAACTCTTTGCGTGAGAACTTTATCACAATTGGACGTGTTCCGAAAGATAAAAATTCTGCAACTTGGGAAGCTTTCAAAGAAGTGACAAGACAATTTAATCACATCAAAAATGATTTCTATAAAAATCTAAAATCAGAGCAACAACTGAATCTTGAAAAGAAATTGGCTTTGTTAGAAATTGCAAAACAACATACGGAAAGCACGGATTGGAATGCTTCTGTACAAGTGATTAAAAAAATCCAAAATGATTGGAAAAAAATTGGACATGTTCCAAGAAAAAATTCAGACAAAATCTGGAAAGAATTCAAAGATACATGTAATCAATTCTTTGATCGTTACAAAAAACGTCACGAACAAGCGAATCAAAAAATGGAACAAAATTTAGAAAAGAAACAAGCTTTCTTAGACGATTTCAAAAATCAAACGATTTCTGAAAACAAAGAAGAGGCGTTGAAACAACTAGAAGAAATCCAACATAATTGGACAAGTTTAGGAAAAGTTCCATCAGAAAAAACTTCAATCAATCAAGAATTTACAGATGTTTACCACAAAAAATTAGATGCTTTAAATCTTTCTAAAAATGAATTGAACGATTATAAGTTGAAATCATTTGTCAATAAAGTAAAATCTGGAAATAATGGAAATTTATTGGATGACGAGATTAGAAAAACACGTAAAATAATTGAGGATTTAGAAAAAGAAATCAATCAATTGGATAATAATGTACATTTCTTTTCGAATGCAAATGAGAATAATCCTTTATTAAAAGACGTTTACAAACAAATTGACGATAAACGTAAAAAATTAATTGAAGCAGAAATCAAACTGAAAACATTATTCAATATTGATTTTAATGCATAATTTTTAGGCATGACACAACAATCTATCGATGAGCAATATATGGCTCGTTGTATACAAATTGCAACAAACGGGTTAGGAACAACATATCCTAATCCGTTTGTTGGTTCTATTATTGTACATAACAACAAAATTATAGGCGAAGGTTTTACGTCAGAATATGGCGGACCGCACGCCGAAGTGAACGCTATTAATTCGGTTAAAAATCAAGAATTATTAAAAGAATCTACGTTATATGTTACGTTAGAGCCTTGTTCGCATCACGGAAAAACGCCTCCTTGTGCGGATTTGATTATAGAAAAAGAAATTCCAAAAGTCATAATTGGAACTTTAGATCCTTTTGCGAAAGTAAATGGGCAAGGTTATTTACGTTTGTTGAAAAATGGTGTTGATGTAACGCTTGGTGTTTTGGAAAAAGAATGTATCAAACTCAATAAGCGTTTTATAACATTTCATCAGAAAAAACGTCCATATATTATCTTAAAATGGGCGCAAACAGAAGACGGATACATGGGGCGTGATGATGTACAATTGTGGATTACAAACCAATATACAAAACAGTTAGTACATAAATGGCGAACGGAAGAACAAGCTATTTTGGTTGGAAAAAACACCGCTTTGATTGATAATCCACAACTTAACACACGATTATGGAAAGGAAATAATCCGTTGAGAATTGCGATTGACAAAAACTTAGCGATTCCGAGAAGTTTCCATTTGTTTGATCAAACACAACCTACTGTAATTTTCAATTCGATTGAAAATTGTTCTGAAGAAAATTTAGAACTTGTTCAATTAGATTTTACGCAAAAAATATTGCCACAAGTGATGGATTATTTATACGAAAACAATGTTCAATCCTTAATTATTGAAGGTGGAAGTGATACCATACGACATTTTATTGATGCTGATTTGTGGGATGAAGCACGAATTTTGAGCTCGGATACTATTTGGAATGAAGGAATTTTAGCTCCTCGACTGAAAGGAACACGAACTGAAAAACATCGTTTTCTGAATGATGAATTAAATATTTTCGAAAATAGAATAGAAATTGAAGAGCCTTAGATTTTAAGGTTCTTTTTTTATTTATGATTTATTTGAATTTATTAAAATTTTCGTTTAATAATTATTTCAGAAAATTTATTCTTCTCAAATTCTATGTTATTTATTGATTCAACAAGAAAACTCATTTTATAAAATTTATTTTGTAGCTTAAATATTAATTTCCCACCAACATTATCAATTTTATAATTAAAAATATTTTGTTTTTTTGTTACATAGCAAAATGATGGTTCATTACAATTTTGGCAATCAATTAAATTTACTTTATTATTTTTCAAAAATCTAAATTCTATTGTACGACGAAATTGAAATTTAGATTTTCCAATTGAACTATTATAAATCTTCAGATTTTCAGTTTTGTAAAACATACTATCTTGATTATCTGTAATAATTCTATAATTATAATCTATCATTGAATTATTAATGATCCTTTTAAATTCCTTCTTTGAAATACTCTGGCAAAAAGAATACTCGAACACATTAGTATGAATAAAAATAAATAAGCTTTCATTTATATTAAATTTTTTCATCATTCATAAATATAAAACCTTTTTTCTTTAAAAGTACTATTTAAACTATCTTTGCGCTACTTTTCAATACAACATGACGGACAATTATCGTACAATCGAGAAAGCGGTGGAAGATGTAATTTTCAAAGAATTGGGTAGTAAGTTTATTAATTTTGCTTATCCAATTGAAAATGAAGATGACATCAAAATTTATTTGGATCAATTACGCGAAATTCATCCCGATGCAAATCATCATTGTTACGCGTACGCTCTTGGTATAGATGGTAAAAATCATCGTGCAAATGATGACGGTGAGCCAAATGGTTCGGCTGGTTTACCAATTTATAATCAAATTTTATCAAGCGAAATCACCAATGTTTTAATTGTTTCTGTACGTTATTTTGGTGGAACAAAATTAGGAATTCCTGGTTTGGTAAAAGCCTATAAATATGCGGCACAAGTTGTGTTAGAAGAAGCAAATATTGTAGAAAAATTTGTTTCAAAACGTGTGAAAATGGTTTTTAACTATGATCAACAAGGAATTGTAGAACGCAATGTCTATCGGATTTCTGGAGAAATTAAAGACAAACATTTTTCTGATAAATGTATGTTTACAATTTCAGTAAGAGAAAGTAAATTGGAAGAATTTATTCGCATGTTTGACGAATATTATCAAATGGAAATTAAAATTATTGACTAATGCTAAATAGCTTAACTTCTTTACGTTTTTTCTTTGCTTTTGTCGTTTTCTTAAGCCATTTAACGTTTGTAAAAACTGATTTAGCTTGGTATAATTATCTAAAAAATAACGTCTTTTTCGAAGGTTATCTTGGTGTTGGTTTTTTCTTTATTTTAAGCGGATTTGTTATAGCGCTTAATTACGAAAAGAAAGTCATCGACAATCCAAATTTTGATAAAAAGAAGTTTTATATCGCGCGAATTGCTCGAATTTATCCACTTCATGTCCTAACCTTTTGTGTCATGTTACCATTTGTTATCATCAATGTTTGGCAAGGTTATTTTCATTGGGATATTGCAGGTGCGAACTTATTTTTATTGCAATCTTATATTCCGGTAAAAGATTTTTATTTCTCTATTAATAACGTTTCCTGGAGTATTTCGACCGAATTATTTTTCTATTTGATGTTTCCTTTTTATGTGATTTGGTTGCATAAATTCCCGAAACTGAAATATATTTTATTACTAATTATTCCGATTATTATTTTTGCAGAACCTTATTTCAGAACAAATATGAAATTGGAAAAAGCGATTTTTTACATCAATCCAATTGTTCGCAGTTTCGATTTTATTTTAGGAATTATTACCTGTCAAATCTATAAAAAGATAAAAGATACGCCTATCAATTTTTCGAGAGGAACTTTAATAGAAATCGCTGCAATTGCTGTTTTGGCAATCTTTTTCTACTTCCACAATGATGTTGCGAGAGCTTTTCGTTACGGAATTTATTATTGGATTCCGATGGTTGGAATTGTCCTAATTTTTGCTTTACAAAAAGGTTTCTTTTCGAGAATTCTTCAACATAAAACATTGGTTTATTTAGGTGAAATTAGTTTTGCATTTTATATGATTCATATGATTGTGATAAAATATGGAAATCAATATTTACCGAAAATCAATGATTTTCAGAAAATTGGAATTTATTTCGTAATTGCTTTAATTTTAAGTGCATTAACGTTTGAATATTTTGAGAAACCCGTTGCGAAGTGGATCAAAGATAAAGTGAAGTAGTAGCGAGTATTTCTAAAAAATTAATTCAAATAGTTGATTATAACTGAGATTGTGACAATAATAATTGAAACAACAATCAAAATATCTAAGTAATTTATTTTTTTTGAACCAAAATTTGTAGTTCGTTTGCGTTTTCGTGAATACACTATTTCTTTGTTCATTTTTTAAAAGAAAATAAGCCGCGAGTTACCACGACTTATTTGTCAAATAATTAATAGTACATTATATAGTTAAAAGTTCTTAGTAATCCTATTACTGGTACTTGTAGCAACTTCCTGTTTTCTTTGCCGATTTACCTGTCATTTTATCAGATAATAGTAGAATAAATGGACATCTAACTTCTGCAGCTTGTTGTTTTAAAACTTTTTCTGCACGCTCATCTTTTCCATTTCCAGTTCTGAAGTTAATCATACCTGTTTTAGATTTTAAATCATCTCCTTTTTTCAAACCTGCAACCAAAGATTTATCTTCCAAAATAATCACTTTCCCCCAATCTTTATCGTCAGTAATTTCAATTTTATCAGAAACATCCTCAATACGAGTGCTTTTCCCGTAAAATACTTTATTAACAGAATATTTACTCAAAGACTGTATAGCATCTTCTCCATCATACGTATATTCTACTGTAAATTCTCCCACACGCTTAATCTGACCTTCGATAATCTCACCAGAATGTTTGTAAATTTTATCTACTTGTCCAAATGCTAGCGAAGCCATAAGACCTAACCCTAAAATAAAAATGTTTTTCATTGTTAATTGTTTTAAATATTGACTTAATTTTAATTGATTTCTAAAATACTTTCAGTTTCGTTGATTGTAATTATGGTTTTTAGAGGACTAGATTCCAGTAAACCATAATTTTCTTTTAGATTGGTGGTCGGTTTTTTCAATAAATCAATTAATTGATCAATTGATTCTTGATAAATTTTCTTTTTTGTAGAGTTCTTAACTAAAGAGATATAATACGTCTTATAGTTTTTCTTAATTGGAGCTTCTTTTTCTATTTCTTCTGCAATATTTTTAAAGAAACTTGTTCTATTTTCAGAATTTTTGACCACAATACGCTTTATATTTTTCCCTTCAGTTTCAACCTCAATATTCAACGTATATGGTTCAATTTTTACTGAATTGTACATTACTTTTTGGTTTCCAAAATTATCTTCAATAGATGTAGAAGAAACCTTATAAAAATCCTCTAACTCATTTACACGATTTCCAATAAATTGTTTTAAATTTTTGTAATCCAAATTTTGAGAGAAACCTAAACTACACAACAGTAGTAATAAAGTAGATAAAATAATCTTCATTTTTAATAAATAATTAGCTATTAACACCAGATTTATGTGCTAAATAAATTCTTTGCAAATTTTAGGATTCAGTACTTAAATTCCTATTTTTGCAGGAGTAGTTATGAGGTAGTTTAACGATTACTACCTACAGGTAGTTGAATTACTTTACTAAATATCAGTTATATAATAAAAATGAATAACAAAACACTTTTTATATTCTTTACTCTATTTTTTACCCAGGTAGGGACAGGAAACACTATAAATTCCGAAATTCTAAAGAAAAAAATTTCATCTTATAATGAAATTGGTTCATTTGATAAATCAATTATCAAATTGGATAGTATTATACATTCTAAAAACGTAACGAATTACGATTTATATAATTTGTATTTGTTAAAATATCTTACGTATAAAACATTATTAAATTATCCAGAAGCAGAAGAAAATTTAAACGTTGCTGAAAAATATGGTTTAAAGAGTTCGAAATATAAAGTCGAAGTTGAGACAAGAGTTTTAATTGAACGAATCTTCATCCAATTTGATTATTTAAAATATGATAAGGTTAAGGAATTGCTTCAAAAAGTAAATAAATCTAATTTAAAATATTTGGATGCAGAAACTTATGGCTTTTATATTTCTGTTTTAGGCACAATGAATAGTTTAAATAAAAATTATATTCAGGCAGAAAAAGATTATTTGGAAGGTATAGAAATTTTGAAGCAAAAATCTCCCAAACATTTACCTAATATTTATAGAAAGCTTTTACACTTATATACAGAAACAAAGGACAATAAGAAGGCTTTAGAAGCTTTTAACAAAGGTTTGTATTATGCAAAACATTATAGTATAAAACTTTATATTTTGAATATGTATGAATCTCTTACTTAGTATTATGCGCAGAATGAAGATTGGGAAAAAGCATACAAAACAAGATTAATTGTAAATGATCTTGCAACTGATTATGATGCAATTAATCAAAGTGGAAAATTACAAAATTTAGAACGAGAAATTATTAATAAACGAAATGATTTAGAAGTTCGAAATCAAAAAAATATCCGATTATTTCTAGTTATTATTTCTACAATTCTAATCATATTATTAATTGTTCTTTATAAATTCTACAAGATAAACATCGAAAAAAGAAAACTTGTTGAAAATGAAAATGAACGGATGAGAAATAAACTTTCTGATTTGATTAATCATTCGAATAACGCAAATCAAGTTGAAAAGAAAATCATTTTAAGTGATTATAATCTTTCGGAAAGACAACTGGATATCATCGAATTAGTGAAGAAAGGATTTACAAATAAAGAAATTGCAACTGAACTCTATATTTCTGAGAATACCGTGAAATATCATTTAAAGGTTATTTACAATACTTTGGGAATAGAAAGTCGTAATTCGTTGTAAATAAAGGCAATATCCAAAAAACTGT